>CAWUMD010000326.1:0-1531 GCA_963923365.1 uncultured bacterium | reverse complement strand
TGGCGAAGAATGACCGGCTGGCGACCCACAACTGGGAGCATTTCCGGGCAGCCGGGGTGACGGTGCTGAATCTGATGTCGTCACCGGGGGCGGGCAAGACCAGCCTTCTGGAGCAGACCCTGCACCTGCTGGAGTCGGACCGGTCGATGGCGGTGATTGTCGGTGATCTGGCGACGGACAACGATGCCCGTCGCCTCAGCGGCACCCGTGCCGATGTGGTGCAGATCGAGACCGGGGCTCTCTGTCACCTGGAGGCGGATCTGGTGCACCGGGCCTGCCATGACCTGCATCTGGATGCCCTCGATCTGCTGCTGATTGAGAACGTCGGCAATCTCGTCTGCCCCGCCGCCTACGACCTGGGCGAGGACTTGCGGGTGGTGCTGCTCTCGACCACCGAGGGTGAGGTCAAGCCGCTCAAGTACCCCACTGCCTTCGCCGCCGCCGACTGGGTGGTGATCACCAAGATCGATCTGGCCGAGGTGCTGGGCTTTGACCGGGAGGCGGCGATCGCCCACATCCGGCGCGTCAATCCCCGGGCCCGCATCCTCGAAGTCAGCAGCCGTCAGGGTGAGGCCGGTCTGGCCCCCTGGCTGACGGCGCTGCGAGACCTGTCGACCGTTCAGGCCGGGGTGGAATCGGCCTGAAACTGCAGGGCCTGACCCCGCACGCTCTCGTTGAACTGACCGCGTTCGTAGACCACCTGCCCGCCGACGATGGTGAACTGAGGCCAGCCGGTCAGTTCCCAGCCCTCGAAGGGGCTCCAGCCGCACTTGGTCTGCAGATCCTCGCGGCACACCGGCACGTAGGCCTCCAGATCCACCAGAATCACGTCGGCATCGAAGCCCGGCTCCAGCTGCCCCTTGCCGATGATGCCGAAGATGCGGGCGACGTTCGCTGACATCCACTGGGTGACCTCGTAGGCGCTGCAGCGGCCCTTGGCAGCCTGGGTGAGCAGCAGCGGCAGAGAGGTCTCGACACCGGGCATGCCCGAGGGGGAGTTGGGGTAGGGTTTGGCCTTCTCCTCCAGGGTGTGGGGTGCATGGTCCGTGGCGATGCAGTCGATCACCCCATCCTTGAGGGCCTGCCAGAGCACTTCGTTATCCCAGCGGGTGCGCAGGGGCGGGTTCATCTGGGCGAGGCTACCGATTTCGTAGTAGGCATCCCGGTTCAGGAACAGGTGCTGGGGCGTCACCTCCGTGGTCACCCAGGCGGGCTTGTCCTGGCGCAGCAGCAGAGCCTCGTCGCCGGTAGACAGGTGCAGGATATGCAGCCGTCGCTGGTACTTCTTCGACAGCTTCAGGGCTAGGCGGGTGGCCAGCAGAGCCGCCTCGTTATCCTGGATGGCCGAGTGCAGGTCGGGCACCTCGGCGCCGAGCATGAACTCCCGTCGGGCCAGAATCCGGGCCTGGTCCTCGGCGTGGACGGCAATCAGGCGATCGCCCGCCGCGAAGATTGGCTCGAGATCCTCCTCAGTCGAGACCATCAGCGGGCTGTGGGAGGCGCCCATGAAAATCTTGATGCCGGGGGTGGG
>CAWUMD010000325.1:0-1539 GCA_963923365.1 uncultured bacterium | reverse complement strand
CCGCTTCAACCGCACGCGGGAATCCCGGCCCCCGGCGGCGATCGTGCTCAACCTTGACTGGCCGACTACCCTGCAGGAACTGAAGCTGGCCTACCGCCGCCTGGCCAAGCAGAACCATCCGGATGTGGGTGGCGATCCCGACCAGTTCCACCGTATCCAGGCGGCCTACCAGGAACTGCTGGAGCAGGTGGGCTGAGGATCGACCAGGGTCCGCTGCAGAATCACCAGATCGCGGGGGATGCCGTCCAGGCGTGCGATCGCCGGTAGGCAGCCGACCTCCGCAAACCTGCGACGGCGGAACAGGCGCTGACTGGGTTCGTTGTGGGCGAACAGGAAACCCAGCAGCACCTCCACTCCCAGGCGTGGAGCATCGGCAATCAGGCCGTCGAGCAGCTGCCCGCCCCAGCCCTGCCCCTGTACCGTCGGCGCAAGGTAGAGACTGACCTCGGCGGTGGCATCGTAGGCGGGCCGTCCTTCATAGAACGACTTAAGGCTGATCCATCCCTGGATCTCACCCTCGAGTTCCAGCACTCGGATGGGACGGCGCTGGGGATCCCGTGCGGCGAACCAGGCCTGACGGGATTCCACCGTCACCGGTGCGGTATCCGCCGTCGCCAGCCGCCCTGGGATGGCTGCGTTGTAGATGGTGACGATGGCCGGGAGGTCAGCGTCTTCGGCATCCCGGATCCGCATGGTCACAGATCCTGCAGCCACTCCCGGATGGCGATCGCCGTGGCTTGCGGCTGCTCCAGATGGGGCACGTGACCTGCCTCCTCGATCCACACCAGCCGGGCGTTGGGCAGTTCCCGCTCGAACACGCCCGCATCCTTTGTGCCGAGAATCCGATCCTGACGGCCCCAGAGCACGAGGGTGGGGCAGCGTAGTTCTCCCAGACGATGGCGATAGGAGCCATACCCACCGCTGCGGGTGAAGCGCCGCAGCACCTCATCCCAGGCCGGGCACTGCAGATGCAGGGCCGCACAGAGCTCGGCGTCCGGGGTGACGAACACCTCGGGCCGGTGGTAGGCGCGGACACTGACACTGCGGCGGACATCCTCACGACGCAGAAACGCCACGGCCCAGCGATCCAGGGGAGAAATCAGGAACTTGCCCGGTACCGGTCCCGGGGGTACGCCCGCCCCATCTAGCAGTACCAGTCCCTTGACGGCTTCGGGGTAATGCAGCGCGAAGTCGATGGCCACGGCCCCGCCCATGGAAGCTCCCGCGAGCAGGATGGGCTGACGGTACCACTGGCGCCAGCAGGCATACAGGTGGGCCCGAATCGCTTCCGGCGAATAGTCCAGGTCCAGCCGTCGTTCCGTGAATCCGAACCCGAGACAGTCCAGAGCCCGCACTTCGGTATGGGCGGCCAGCTGGGGTAGCAGGCGGCGGAACTCGAAGCAGGAACTGTCGAACCCATGCAGGCAGAGTAGTGGTTCACCCGAGCCCTGAAGGGCAAAGCTGGTAGCCAGCCCTCCCGCATAGTCTACGTATTCCCTCCGGATGCTTTGGGCCAGATCCTGGGAGGTGGGTTCCGTC
>CAWUMD010000324.1:0-1560 GCA_963923365.1 uncultured bacterium | reverse complement strand
CCTACTACTACGACATGCGCAAGCAGGTCTTCGAGTACGACGAGGTGATGAACAATCAGCGTCGGGCGATCTACGCCGAGCGCCGCCGCGTCCTCGAAGGGCTGGACCTGAAGGAACAGGTGGTGCAGTATGGCGAGCGGACGATGGACGAAATCGTCGATGCCTACATCAACGCCGACCTGCCCTCCGAGGAATGGGATCTTGAGAAGCTGGTGAGCAAGGCGAAGGAGTTCGTCTACCTGCTCGAGGACCTGACCGCCGAGCAGCTGGTGGACATGACACCCGAGGAGATCAAGGTCTTCCTGCACGAGCAGCTGCGCATCGCCTACGACCTCAAGGAAGCGCAGATCGAGCAGGTGCAGCCGGGGATGATGCGCGAGGCGGAACGGTACTTCATCCTCACCCAGATCGATAACCTCTGGCGGGAGCACCTGCAGGAAATGGAAGCCCTGCGGGAATCGGTCGGCCTACGCGGCTACGGCCAGAAGGACCCGCTGATCGAATACAAGAGCGAAGGCTACGAGCTATTCCTGACGATGATGACCCAGATCCGCCGGAACGTAATCTACTCGATGTTCATGTTCCAGCCCCAGGCCCAACCGGAAACTGCCGCTGTCGGCTAGGCACCCCCTCACCACCAGAAAAGCCCTGCCCGGAGCACTCTCGGGCAGGGCTTTTTCACCATCAGTACAAACACTGTGATCAGGATCATGAACACAATCGATCAGAATCACAAAGAGCGGCAGTCCTGACGGGGAGACTGTGGACAGGAAAACAGCTTCCGGTTCACCACTATGTCAAACAAGCCCGCTGCTCTGGTTCGCCTCGGTCTGCTCACCCTGGTCGGTCTTGCCGCACCGATCCCCCTGCAACCGGTCCTGGCCGGAGAGATTCCGGCCTGTAATGCCAGCAGTCTCGGGCGCCAGGTGAATGTCTCCCGAACCGTTGAAAAGAGCGCCTCCGGCACCAGTTCCTCCGGGCGTGAGTTCATCAACTCCTGGACCTTCATCGCCCCGGGCGGCTACCTGATCAGCAACGTCGAAGTCGCCAAGCTCAAGGGCGGCAGCAACACCTCTTACAGCGAGAAGTGGCTCCCGGCCGGCGGCAGTTTCAGCAGCCGTACCGACTCCAGCAATGCCTATCAGGAATCGCTGAACCTGCTGGCGGGTTACCAGGCCAGCAGCAACTACAACCGTGCCTTCTTCGACTACCAGCAGGCCGGGTCCCAGGCCAGCAACTGGTACAACCAGGTCGGCTCCGGTGAGCAGGCCGCCTACGAATTCCGCATGGCCGTCCGCCCGAACTCTCTCAGCAGTGGTCTCCTGGACAGCTGGCAGGATGTGATCGGCCGCTACCGGGTCAATCTGACCCTCCGCTGCGTCGGGACCGCTAGCGACCAGCGCAGCTACTTCCAAAATCTCGCCAATGGTCTGATTCGACAGTATGGTCTGGCCGGTGCCAGTCAGCCCCCCTCCCAACCCGGCAACAGTTGGCGCGACCCGGCACCCGCCAACCCTCCCACCCGGACCGACCTCAATCTGGCGGGCACCTGGCAGGGCA
>CAWUMD010000323.1:0-1580 GCA_963923365.1 uncultured bacterium | reverse complement strand
ACCTGGCTGGGCTACTTCGCCACCACCGGTGCCCCGGGGATCGATTACTGGCTGACGGACGAGGTCCTGCATCCGCCGGATACCCGGGAGCAGAGCAGCGAGCAGATCTGGCGGCTGCCCGGTGGCTACCTGACCTACGAAATCCCGGCGGAGATGCCGCTGCCCGGACTGAAGACTCCGGAGACCCCCCGTCCGCTGCGGCTGGGGAGTTTCAATCAGCTGCAGAAGATCAGCGATACCTGTCTGGAGCTCTGGGGGCGTGTGCTGCAGGCCCTGCCCACGGCGGAGCTCTGGCTCAAGACCCGTCACCTGGATGATTCGGGGGTGCGGCGGCGGCTGGAACAGCGGGCTGCCCGGCAGGGACTGGACCCCGCCCGACTGCGCTATCTGGCCTCGACCCCGGATCGGGTCAGCCATCTGGCCTGCTATGACCAGATTGACATTGCACTCGATACCTTCCCCTATAGTGGCTGCACCACCACCTGCGAGGCCCTGGCCATGGGCGTGCCCGTGGTCACCCTGGCCGGCGAGCGGATGGTCAGCCGTATGTCCGCTTCGGTCCTGACTGCGGCAGGCTGCACGGACTGGGTCGCCACCGATGCCGACGCGTTCGTGCAGCGGCTGCAGAGTCTGGCTGACTTGGGGCCACGCAATGCGACCCATCGACGTCAACTGCAGGCCCGGGTGGCCTCCAGCCCCCTCTGCGACCTGGATGGATTTGCCCGGCAGTTCGCGACCGGGCTCGATCAGCTGGTTCAGAGGGTGGTGACGTCCGGTTCGTAGCCCAACAGCAGGTCGGCGTACACCAGATCCGGATGCTGCTCGGCTTCACGGCTCAGGGTCCAGCGCGGCAGTGGCTGTTCCAGGATGGCGGTGCCGGCGGGCGGCAGGGGCAGATCCATCAGCTCTGCCAGGGCGGCGTTCCAGAGTCCTGGATGACGCTCGAAGGACTCCACCGGCAGCAGGCGGTAACCGGCCACGGCCCGGGCAAAGGCCCGGTAGCCTCGGGCAAACTCCTCCAGGCTCAGATGACGGAACAGGGCCCGCTGCTTCAGGGCCGCAAACAGGCTGGCTCCACGGCGGACCAGCACCAGCGGTGTCACTGTTTCCCCCAGATCCGTCAGCAGGCGGGGCAGTTCCAGCTGCAGGCTGGGGGTACTGCGGCTGCCGTCCGGCAGATCGAAGGGCAGAAAGTTGGCGGTGGTCAGATCGGTGATTGCCAGACGTTGGCCCTGCTGGCGGGCCCGGGCCAGCAGTAGCCGGTACTGCTCCTGCTCCTCATCCCCGGCAGTTTGGGCCTGGTCCTCGGTCAGCCAACCGGCGGCCACGGCCTGGTCGAGGGGGAGCTGAGTGGCGAGGTGGGGATTGACATCGCGGATCAGGCAGAGTTCCGCCTGGAGTGCCAGCCAGCGCTGCAGCCGCTCTTCGCCGACACCCCAGAAGCCCAGGAGCAGGGGAGCGACCACTGGGGCTGAGTGCAGGGTGGTGGGTGTCGGTTGGGGAGGCGCGGTCGGGACGGGGATGGCGGTGCCCTCGGGGGCGGCTGGACCACCAGGGGCTGAGGCCTCCGGGCTGGAGGT
>CAWUMD010000322.1:0-1603 GCA_963923365.1 uncultured bacterium | reverse complement strand
GTCCTAGCGAAGGACCCGGTAGGGATGGTTCTCGATTCCCCTGGCCGTCCGATCAGCGACCGCCCAGGCGATCACGACCCTCCGGGCTGGGCCTCGGCACCGTGCGCAGTCGAGAGCCGCACCAGGGCCCTGTGCGCAGTCGAGCTCCCGGAATCGTGCCGGCAACCGCATGTCGCCCCCGTTCCGCCGGGCTGCCAGGGCCAGGCGGGCCGGTCCGCCTCACCAGCTCGGGCAACCGCCCGCCGTCCCTCACTGCCAGCACTGCTGCTGAGCCTGCTGCTTCTAGCCACCACGACGACCACCACCGCCGCCGCCGCGACAGTGGGCAGCGGCGAGGATTCCGGAGAGATGCTGGCCAGAGCCCGCGAGCTGCTGGGGGGTGCCACCCGGGTGTCGCTGGCGGACGCGATCAGTTCCAGCCTGCGCCACAACCCCTCGCTACAGGCGGCCTACGCCGCGATCCAGGCCAGCCAGTGGAACCTCACGGCCAACCAGCGACGTTGGCTCCCATCGGCATCCGTGCAGGCGGACCCTGGCACCACCTTCCTCGGCCAGATCTTCGAGACCAATGTGGCCCGCTATCCGTACAACAGCAACGGCAGCGGCAGCGCTTACGCCACCAGCACCTACAACAGCAGCTACAGCAACTACAGCAATACCACCAGTGGAGCCCTGGGCCTCAGCCTTAGCTGGAGCTTCTTTGATCCCAGCCGACAGAGCGCGATCAACAGCGCCGACGCCACACTCAAGGCCGAGACTCTGACCTTCAACGTGGTGGCACGCAGCCTTGTCCTGCAGACCCAGACGCTCTACCAGAGCCTGCAGGAAACGGAGAAACTGATCAAGATCTACGAACAGCTGCACCAGATGAACGAGCAGCAACTGCTCCTCGTTCAGGCTCAATTCGGCGCCGGCATGACCAATATCGGTGATGTCTATCAGAAGAAAAGCCAGCTGCTCAACCAGCTCACGCAGCTCGTCTTTCTCTACCGCGAACAGGCGCGCACCGCCTCCGAGCTGGCGGCCTCAATGGGGCTGCCTCCTGACAGCGCCGTACTGCCGGCGGAGACCACAGCCCTCCCACTTGGATGGCCCCTGAGCCTGCAAGAGACGCTCAACGAGGGGCTGCGTCTGCGGGAAGAAATCCAGATCAGCCTGAGCGAAGCCACGGCCGCCCAGTGGGATGCCCGTCGACTGGTGAACACCTACCTGCCGGTGCTGATGCTCAGCGGCACGGCCTACGGCTATCGCGGCGTGGGGACCTATTCCGCCACCGTCGGCGAGGACCCCTCACCCTATTTCAGCCGCCAGTACACGACCGACGTCGGCATCGGACTGGGCCTGCGCTGGAATTTCTACGACGGCGGCATCCGCAGCGCCGAGGCCAGACGGGCCGAAGCCATCTCCCGGGAGCGACGCGATCAGGCCGCGGGGTACCGGCTCAGCGTCGCTGACCAGATCCGACGCAGCTACGCCAGCTACATGACGGCGCGGCTCGGCATTCCCTCGGCGACCCAGGCCTTCGAAGCCGCCAGCGCGTCTGTCGATGTCGCCAGCCGTCGCTATGACGTGGGCCTTGGAACGATGGCGGACCTGATCCAGG
>CAWUMD010000321.1:0-1604 GCA_963923365.1 uncultured bacterium | reverse complement strand
CGCGGTCGGAGGCCTGGTGCTGGGGGCCCCCCTGGCCCTGCCTGCCCTGGCGATCGCCGGTGGCTTCGGCATCTCGGCCCTGCTCGATCAGGCCCGCACCGCCGACCCACGCACAGCCCGGCAACTGCTGGGGGATGCCCTCGGCAGCCTGCGCCACAGCGAAGCCCAGCTGCGGCAGCAGGTAGATGCCCTGCAGCGTGAGGCAGACAGCTGGCAGCAGGCGGCCAACCTGGCCCTGCAGCGCCAGCGGGAGGATCTGGCCCGGGCGGCACTGGAGAAGCGCTATCCCCTCAAGCAGCAGCTGACGCAGCGCCGCCGTCAGCTGGAGGACGCCCAACTGCTGCTGGCCCGCATCGAGGCGATGCTGCCGCCGGGGTAGCGCGGTATCCTCAGTTGTCCGCGCCTTGCCGTCTGTCGGACCCCATGGCCTACGAACCGCTCCACCACAAGTACCGGCCCCAGACTTTCGCGGATCTGGTTGGCCAGACGGCGATCGCCACCACCCTCTGCCAGGCTCTCGAGCAGCGGCGGATCGCCCCGGCCTACCTGTTCTGCGGGCCTCGGGGCACCGGCAAGACGTCCAGTGCCCGCATCCTCGCCAAGTCGCTCAACTGCGTGTCCAGCGCGGGGCCGACGGCCACCCCTTGTGGTCAGTGCGAGACCTGTCGGGCGATCGCCGCGGGCAGTGCCCTGGACGTGATCGAGATCGACGCCGCCTCCAACACCGGGGTCGACAACATCCGCGAACTGATCGAACGGGCTCAGTTCGCACCGGTGCAGTGCCGCTTCAAGGTCTACGTGGTCGATGAGTGCCACATGCTCAGCACGGCGGCCTTCAACGCCCTGCTCAAGACCCTGGAGGAGCCGCCGGATCGCGTCGTCTTCGTGCTGGCGACCACCGACCCCCAGCGGGTGCTGCCGACGATCATTTCCCGCTGCCAGCGCTTCGACTTCCGGCGCATTCCGCTGGACGCGATGATCGGCCACCTGCGCCGGATTGCCGACCTCGAGCAGATCGGAATCACCGACGAGGCGATCGCCCTGGTGGCCCAGATCGCCCAGGGGGGTCTGCGGGACGCCGAGAGCCTGCTGGATCAGCTGGGGCTGCTGCCGCCGCCGGTGAGTCCGGAGGCGGTTTGGGATCTGGTGGGGGCCGTGCCGGAGCGGGATCTGTTCGCCCTGGTGCGGGCGATCGCCGCTGATGACCCCCAGGCGGTGCTTGAGCAGGCCCGGCAGCTGATGAACCGGGGCCGGGAACCGCTGATTGTGCTCCAGAATCTGGCGGCCTTCTACCGGGATCTGCTGATTGCCCGCACGGCGCCGGAACGCCCGGAGCTGACGGCGATCACCGAGGCTACCTGGGGCGATCTCTGCGCCTTCGCCCGGGACTTCGACCTCGATCGCATCCTGCGGGGACAGCAGCAGCTGCGCCAGGCGGAAGCCCAGGTGAAGAACACCACCCAGCCCCGACTCTGGCTGGAAATCACTCTGCTGGGGCTGCTGCCGGCCTCGATCGCCGCCAATACCGCCCCGGTGGCCGGCACTGCCGCCCCGGGGGTGATGGCTACGGCAGTAGCCCCTCCGGCAGCCCCCCCTCCATCCCC
>CAWUMD010000320.1:0-1624 GCA_963923365.1 uncultured bacterium | reverse complement strand
CGCGGACATAGTGAATGCGATAGCCCCGCCAGGTCCAGTAGCAGCTGGGGGGAGATATGAGGGTCGACATGGTCGCAGGATAACGAACCCGGCCGACCCGGTGCGAGCCCTAGACGCTGCCGCGGTAGATGCGGCTCTGCTGCTCGGCGGGCAACCAACCCTGGGAGACCGGCTCCGGCGCTGCGGCCGCCAGGGGCGTAGCCGCCACCGCCGCTGCAACCCGACCATGGGCCGGTTCACTCAGGGGGGTGACGCAGCGGCCGGGAATCTGGTGGTCCTGGGCATCGGGCAGGCGCACCGGGCACTCGTTCAGGCCCTGGATGTCATCATTGGTGCGACTGATCTGCAGCACCTCGCCGTTCTCGACGTTGTAGATCCAGCCGTGGATGGTCAGCTTGCCCTGGAACAGGCGGGAGCGGACGATCGGGTAGGTGCGCAGGTTTTCGATCTGGGTGAGGACGTTCTCGGCTCCGAGAATCTCCACCATCTCGTCGTGGTCGTAGCCCTCGTAGTTATCGAGCACCAGACGGCGGGTGGCTTCGGCGTGCTTCAGCCAGTCATAGACCAGGGGCATCCCCTCCTGGAGCTTGTTGAGCTTCAGCAGGCCCTTCATGGCACCGCAGTGAGTGTGGCCACAGACCACCACCTGCTCGATGTTGAGGGCGGCGATCGCGTACTCGATCGAGGCTCCCTCGCCACCGTTCGCCGCACCATAGGGCGGCACGATGTTGCCCGCGTTGCGGATCACGAACAGTTCGCCCAGACCAGTCTGGGTCATCAGGTTGGGGTCGATACGCGAGTCGGAGCAGGTGATGAAGAGGACCCGCGGGCTCTGACCATGGGCAAACTGCTCGAACAGCTGCTTGTGGGAGGGGTAGTAGCTGGTGCGGAACTGCCGCAGCCCCTGGATCAGATCGCGCATGCTCGACTCGGCGGATGGCAAAGGTCTGGAGGCATTCTCTCAGATTTCGGGATCCGCACCGGTCAGGGATACTGATGCCTCTGTTCAGCCGAAGCAATCATCCCCAGGACGTATCGCCGACTACCACCGCCTTGCCAATCTCGTCAGATTGACTTTTCCTGATATCAGGTTTTTTCGATCTGAGGGCACCCATGGCCATTCGTGTCGGCATCAACGGCTTTGGCCGCATCGGCCGTCTCGCCTTCCGGGCCGCCTGGGGTCGCCCGGAACTGGAGATCGTCCACATCAACGAGATCGCCGGGGATGCCGACGCCTGCGCTCACCTGCTCAGCTTCGATTCGGTGTTCGGTCGCTGGCCGACGGCGGTGGAGCCGGTGGATGGCCAGCAGTTCCAAGTGGAGGGGCGCCCGATCACCTGCAGCCGCATTACCGACCCGGCCGGTATTCCCTGGCGGGAGTTCGGGGTGGATCTGGTGCTCGAGTGCACCGGCCGCTTCCGGACGCCCGAGAGCCTGCAGCCCCACTTCGACCGGGGCGCCCGCAAGGTGGTGGTCTCCGCACCGGTGAAGGGAGAGGGCATCCAGAACTTCGTCTACGGCGTCAACGACCATCTCTACGACGGAGCCAGCCAGCACCTGATCACGGCCGCCTCCTGCACCACCAACTGTCTGGCGCCGGTGGTGAAGGTGATTCACGAGTCCC
>CAWUMD010000319.1:0-1649 GCA_963923365.1 uncultured bacterium | reverse complement strand
ACTTGGACGACTGGTGGCAGCAGTGCCCCGACGCCCCGGTGGTGCTGACCGGGGGGGATGGGCCCCTGCTGCGCACCCTGCTGGCGGAGTTGCCGCTGATCCTCGACCCGGACCTGATTTTCCGGGGGATGGCGGCGATCGCCTCCCCCGGACATAGCGACTAGCGGGTGACCGGGTAGTCGACGTTGGTGATCCGGTTGTTCTTATCGAAGCTGATGAACAGCTGATCGTTAGCGCGACTGAACTTGATGTTGGTGATCGCCAGGGTCTGATCCGGGTTGTCGCCCTGGATGACGACGATATCCAGGATCTTGACGAAGCTGCCCTGCGCCTTGATCAGGGACTTCCAGCCTTCCTCCACCCGGGTGGGCAGAATGTCCACCTTGGCCAGGGGGCTGATCAGGGATCGGGCCCCGGCGAAGTCGCCCTTGGCCATCGCCTGGATGAACTGGGTGGCCACGGTTTCCGCCGGTTCGATCTCACCCGGCAGGTCGTAGCCGAGGACGTTACCGCTGGGGTCGAAGATCAGCAGGAACGGCTTCGTACCCTTGGCGGTGCGGAAGGTGGCTTCGACGATGCTGGAGGCGCTGCCGCGGGAGACCTTGGTGATCTCGTAGCCCTGGGTGGGGCCAAGCTGGGCCAGGGCCTTATCCCGGAACTGGCTGGAGCGCTCCTGGGTGACGGTCTTGCGCAGTCCCGGGGTCAGCATGCCGTAGGTGGTGGCGATGTCCTTGGCGATGAAGGCGTTGAGGAAGCGCACCGCCCGGGTGCTGAGGTCAATCACGACGGCGTTGGGGGTCTGACCGGTGGCGGCGGTGCAGGTGGTACCTGCCGGGCAGGCGATCGCCGCCGACTGGCTCAGCATCACCGGGGTGGTGCTCATCAGGGCGGCACTCAGGCCAAGCAGGCCAACACGGGTCAGGCGATTCATGCGGGGCATCCGAAACTCGCAGTCATGCTACCAGAGCCGTCCCGGAGCCTCCCCCGCCGGAGGGACGGTTTGTGAAGGAAAGCCATTCATCTGTCTGCTTGGGCCAGGGTCGGTTCTAGAACAGGGGCCTGACTGGTGATACTTCCGTTATGGCCAAGTTTCTGCCCCTGTGCCTGGCATCCGTGCTGGGATGGTGCGCTGCCGCTGCCCTGCCGGCCTCCGCCAGCCGACTCTACGAGCTGAAGACCCGTTGTACTGAGGCGGGCAAGGCGGTGGACTGCACCGTTGAGGCCATCGACAGCTCCCAGTTCACCCTCTACCGCCACCGCATTGACGGCAAGGAGGTGTTCTCTGTGCGCTTGGCGGACAAGCCCGACCAGCGGGCCCAGGTCTGGGATGTAGCCCGCAAGGGCTGGGTCCCTCTGGAGCGGGTCAGTCTCAACTTCACGGCCAATGAGCTCTGCTTCGATGGCGATCGCCTCTGCGTGATCAACCCCAACTTCTTCGACAGCATCCGGCCGACGATGAAGCACCCTGATCGCCAGCGGATTCGGGCCACCTTCGACAGCAAAGGTAATCTCGATGCCATCTGTTACGACCAGGGTTGCGACAAGTCGCTGTAGGGGGGAGCAGATGCGCAGAACAGTAGCCGTTCTCTGTCTGGGTCTGATGGGCCTGACGACTCTGCAGCCGCTGGCCCTGGCCCGCGGTGGCGGGG
>CAWUMD010000318.1:0-1652 GCA_963923365.1 uncultured bacterium | reverse complement strand
CGGGTGCTCTCCGGCAGCTGGAACAGACGCTGCACCGAGTCGTACATCCGACCGGCGTCACCGCTCTGGAAGTCGGTGCGACCGCAACCGCGGATGAACAGCGAATCCCCGGTCAGCAGCTCCGTGCCGTTGACCAGAAACGCGACATGGCTGTCGGTATGGCCGTGGGTCTCGATCGCCTCCACCGTGATTCCGCCCAGGCTGAGGCGATCGCCATCACCCATGAACCGGTTAGCGCATTCGGCATGGGCCCCGGCCGGCACCACCGTCTCACAGCCGGTCAGCTCCCGCAGACGCCCCCCAGCCGTGATGTGGTCCGCATGCAGGTGGGTCTCCAGGCTGTGCTTCAGCGTCAGCCCCAGCTCCTGCAGCAGGGCCAGATCCCGGTCCACCTGCTCCAGCACCGGGTCCACCAACAGCGCCTCCCCCGTTACCTCGTCGGCAATCAGATAGGTGTAGGTCCAGGTGGCGTAGTCGAACAGCTGACGGAAAAGCATGGCTGCATCTCCTTGGGAGCTTCTCCATGTTATCACGATATTCCTTAGTAGCAATACCGTAGAATAAACGGTGTCGTCACCACTCCTCAGCCGTGACCATGAACCCCGAAGCCCTAGCCCAGGTCGCTGATTACTTCAAGCTCCTTTCCGAGCCCAGTCGGCTGCAGGTGCTTTGCGCCCTCAAGCAGGGGCCCCTGTCGGTCTCGGAGATTGTGGCCCAAGCCGGGATGGGGCAGGCGAATGTCTCCAAGCATCTGAAGCTGCTCACCCAGGCTGGGATGCTGCGACGCGAGCCCCGGGGTGGTTGTGTGTATTACGAAATCTGCGACCCGACCATCTTCGAGCTCTGCGAGGTGGTGAGCTGCCGTCTGGCGGAGCGTCTGGCCCAACAGCAAGAACACCTCATGGCCTGGACCTGAGTCCTGCCACTGCAGTCACATGACAGCACCGGTATCATTTCGGGGCCGGATCTCATCCCGCTGTGGTGCTTGCCTCCCAGACCCAAACTGCGGTTCGCGGTAGCCAGCCAGCGTTCGCAAGCTAGACAAGGGGATCGCCCACGAACGACAGGTACTCGCCCTCTGCCCGGGTGAGTTCGGAGCAGCCATGCCTGCGCAAGCATTATCCGCTTCTCTGGAGCGTAGCTGAACCCGAGAACACCAGTCCGGGACTGGTTTTGAGAGGGGCGGGGAACCCTGGCAACACCTCCTCTCCTTGCGCTGACCATGACCTATCCACAGACGTGCCGGCATTGCCACCACTGGAGCCACTTCATCGGCGATGGCCTGGGGCATTGCCGACTCCACAGGCTCTACAGCAGCTGTGTTCATCGCTGCGACTCCTTTACCAACCGGTTCTCCATCCCCTGGAGTGAGCCAGGCCCCCAGAGGCCTTCGCTACAGCCCAGCCCAGAACCCTCCTGACGGGACTCGGCCCATGCCGTCGGCAGCCTCAGGAATCTTCCCGGGACCTGATGGCATCGCGCTGTGACACTCACCTCCCAGACTCAGACTGCAGTTCCCGTCAGCCCGCCGCCGGTGCGAATCGAGCTGGCCCTCACCGATGTGGTCGCGGGCCTGTCGGTACTGGTCTCCTCGGTGAGCGTGGTGCTCTGGCGACGGGCGATCGCCACCATCCGCAACCTCCACGACCAGG
>CAWUMD010000317.1:0-1668 GCA_963923365.1 uncultured bacterium | reverse complement strand
TCCCGCGCCAGGGTGCGGCAGCGCATCACAGGGCCGCTGCCAATAGAGAGGGAGGCATCGCAGCGGAAGACGATTTTCTGCGGCATGGGCTGATGCACGCTGTTAGTCCTCCTGGCGCCCAAAGTAGTAGCCCAGTGCTGAGCCCAGCAATGTTGTGTAGCTGGTAATCAGCAGTGTCAGCAGTTCCTTGCTGCCGGACTCCGAAGGATTATGACTGATGTAGCACAGGACACCGAAAACCAGCAGAAGATAGCCCAGCAGGAGACCCCCAGCAATCAAGCGACGGGTGGCCTCCCGGAGCGGTTTGGCTTCCTGATCCCAGACTACAGGTTTGGCTGGTAGGGTGCTGGACGCTAGCTGATCCAGGTCTGAAGCAGTCCCTTCCCGATTCTCAGTCACGGCAGAAGTTCTTCCCGGCGGCCGAGGCGGTCCTCGACAATCACGCGTCCTCCCTGTTCCCGCTTATCCAGCAGGTAGCCCTCCAGCTCGATCGCCTGCCTCAGAGCCTCACTCATCCTGATGCCCTTCTTCTCGGCAATCCAGCGCAGAGCCCCAAGCTGGCGATCATCCAGCTCGATGGTGACCCGCCGGATGCGGTCGTCGGAGTTGGTCGAAGTGACTGGAGGGCTCGTCATTTTCTGGCGTCTCCAATGAACGATATGGCTATCGTAGACCGGATTTTTCGGCTGCCGGCGCAACCGTGCGCCGGCTCTGATGTTGGCAGAGGCAAGACTGTTACTCAATCTTTCGCAGCAGACAGAACGCTTCTGCTGCTTCGACCCCGACCTGGGCGCCGCGCCAGCGGGCCAGGTGCTCCAGGGCCCTGACCGAGCGGGCATGGGGCCAGGGTCGCATCTCCGAGGCATAGGCCTCCAGAGCTTCGCGCTTCCGCTCCCACTGGGCGCTGATATCCACAAACCAGTTGGGCTGGAAGGCAGGCGCGGAGCCAGGGGGCTGCCATTCGCTGCTGCTGACCACCTCGAAGCTGAGCAGCCGCTGCACCGGATGACCGGGCGTGGGACGGCAGGCCGTCACCACCGCTTCGTGTAGACGGCGATGGTCCACGTTCACGTCTCCGGCGTGGTGGGTATAGACCACGCGGGGCTGATGACGCTCGATGTGGGCCTCAATCACCTTGATCAGGTCGAGCCGGTCGAGGGAGTCGAGGCGATTATCCGGCAGGTCCAGTAGCTCTACCCCAGCCGCACCCAGAATCTTCCCGGCCCGCTGGGCGGCCTGGGCCAGCTGCGAAAGGTCAGCCTGAGCCCCGGCCCGATCACGCTGTGCCTGGCGGGACGTTGCCCCCTCCGCCACGATCAGCACCTGTACGCGATCGCCAGCTTCGCTGTGCCGGGCGATCGTCCCTCCGCAACCCAGCACTTCATCATCGGGATGGGCCGCGACCACCAGGACAGAGTCAGTCATCTCCACTCCTCAGTTCAGGCGCCGGAAGCCACTGTGACAGACTGGACCGTCCAGCAGCTCCATTACGGGCCGACCGGCTTCGCACTCGGCTATGCGGGCAAATACCCCATCCAGGGCCTCCAGGTAGGGACCAATCACGTCAGGAGTATGGGCAAGACTGACGTAGCAGCTGGTGGCGGCCAGATAGCCCCGCTTGAGCATCTCCTGAGTAATCAGCGTCTTGTAGGCCAGGGCATCGGGGCT
>CAWUMD010000316.1:0-1676 GCA_963923365.1 uncultured bacterium | reverse complement strand
CAAGGAGTATCGTCGGCAGCGTCAGATGTGTATAAGAGACAGCCCTGGAGATCATCTACCGACTGCTGCGGGAGGACGGGCTGTTCCTGGGCGGCTCCGTCGGCATCAATGTCGGCGCCGCCTACAAGCTGGCCCGACAGCTCGGCCCCGGCCACACCATCGTCACGGTGCTCTGCGACGGCGGCGCCCGCTACCAGTCCCGCCTGTTCGACCGGGACTGGCTGGCGTCCAAGGGTCTGGAGATGCCCGCATGACCCCGGAGCGGCTGGCCCCCCTGCTGGCCTGGGTTGCCGGCAAGTACGCCGAGGAGCTGGATGCCCACCAGTTCATCGACGGCCCCCTGGAAGATCTCTGGGGCCGGCACGTGATCTGGCTGTTCCTGCTCACCAACCCGGGCTCGGTGGACCCCCGCGATCCGGCGGCGGTGGCGGCCTTTCTGGAGCAGCTGCCCGATGACCTGATGGCCCCGGCCCGGGCTGCGTTCTACCGCACCATCGAACAGCGCCGCAGCGCCAGTTAGCGGACCGGCACGCCCTGGTCAAGGGGCTGGTTCCCCCCTGTAAGCTGAAGGGTGATTCTGGCGCTGCGCCCTCCATGACCAGCAATACTCCCCAACGGTCCGGTTCCACCAATGGCGGCGGAATCACGGTGAACACCGTCCTGGGCGATCGCTACCGCATCCTCCGGGAACTGGCCCAGGGGGGGTTCGGCCGCACCTATCTGGCCGAGGACCTGAATCGCTTCCGGGAGCGCTGCGTCCTCAAGGAATTCGCGCCCCAGATCCAGGACGATGAGTTCCTGGCCAAGGCCCAGGATCTGTTCACCCGCGAGGCCGGGGTACTCTACCGGCTCGAGCATCCCCAGATTCCCCGCTTCCGGGAGCTGTTCCGCACCGTGCACGAGGGCGCCGGGCTGCTGCTACTGGTGCAGGACTACGTCCCCGGCCCCACCTTCCGGGAACTGCTGGACCGGCGTCAGGAAGCAGGGCAGGTGTTCAGCCCCGGGGAAGGGGTGGCACTGCTGCGCCAGCTGCTGCCGGTGCTCAGCTACATCCACTCAGTCGGCGTCATCCACCGGGACATCGCCCCGGACAACCTGATCTGCCGCGAGGGCGACGGCCTGCCGATTCTGATCGACTTCGGCGGCGTCAAGCAGATCGCCGCCGAGGTGTTGTCGCAGTACAGCGGCCTCAAGGCCACCAGCGCCACCCGTCTGGGTAAGGTCGGCTTCGCCCCGGGCGAACAGATGCAGCAGGGCGCGGCCTACCCCCACAGCGACATCTACTCGCTGGCGGTCAGCTGCCTGGTGCTGATGACCGGCCAGGAACCGCAGTCCCTGATGGATCCCTTCAGCCTCGACTGGACCTGGCGGGAGCAGATTGACCTCGATCCGCGCTTCGGCGCCGCCCTGGACCGGATGCTGGCGCTGCGGCCCAGCGATCGCTTCGGATCGGCAACGGAGGCTCTGGCGGCCCTGGAGGGCCTGCCCGAAGACACCATTCCAGCTCCGTCGCCGACCCGACCCACCACCACCGTCACCCAGGTGGTGGCCCCGGCAGGCCCCAGTGCTACCCGCCTGGTCGGGAACCAGCCGACCCAACTGGCCGAGACCGCCGAGGCCGAGGTGCCGGAGGAGACCACGACCGACTGGCAACCCTGGCGCTGGGTCGGCTGGCT
>CAWUMD010000315.1:0-1679 GCA_963923365.1 uncultured bacterium | reverse complement strand
CCCGCTGGCTGCGCTGGGTGGATGCGGTCGGGGCGATGAATGAGCGGGTGGGGGCGCGGCTGGCCCCCCGCTGGCGCGCGAAGCTGAGGGTGGTCGGCGATCTGATGACCGATGCCGCCGAGACGGCGGGGGCGGTCGAGACCACCTCGGACTGGGTAGGGCTGATGCCCGGCTCCAAGCCCAACAAGCTGCGCATGGGGGTGCCGTTCGTGCTGGCGATCGCCGATGCGATCGCCCGACGCCGGGCGGGGACGAACTTTCTGATTCCCCTGGCGCCGACCCTGGAACCGGCGGATCTGCTGCGCTGGGCGGACCCGCAGCGCAACCCGGTGGCACCGCTGATGGGACGGACCACGGCCACTCTGGAGCGGGATGCCCAGGGCCAGCCGCAACTGCAGACCTCCGGGGGGGTGACCATCCCCGTGGTGACGGAGTTTCCGGCCTACGATGCCATCCGTCGTTGCCGTCTCTGCCTGACGACGATTGGGGCGAACACGGCGGAGTTGGGGGCGCTTGGGATGCCGATGATTGTGCTGTTGCCCACCCAGCACTGGGAGTCGATGGACGCCTGGGATGGACTGCTGGGGCTGATCTGCCGTCTGCCGGGGCTGGGACGGCTGATCCGGCGCTGGGTGAACCGCTGGATGGTGAAGCGGGTGGGGCTGCTGGCCTGGCCGAACATCTGGGCTGGCGAGGCGATCGTTCCGGAGTTGATGGGGCCGCTGTCGGCGGAGGCGGTGGCGGAACGGGTGATCGATTACCTCGACCATCCGGCGAAACTGGAACAGATGCGCGATCGCCTGCGGGCGGCCCGGGGCGAACCCGGAGCAGCGGCCCGCTTTGCGCGGCTGATTGGTGACCAGTTAACCCTCTGAGGAGTGATCGATGGAACAACTACCCCCCTGGGCCGATTCCGTGGCCGGTGGTCTCGCGGCCGTGGTCCTGATTGGCGGCTTCCTGATGATGTTCACCGGTATCTTCACCAGCCGCGATCGCTAGATTTGATACGCCGAGAGAGAACGTTCCATGGCCGACAAGATCGTCAAGAGTGATGCCGATTGGCAGGCTCAGCTCACCCCCGAGCAGTACAAGGTGACCCGCAAGCACGGCACCGAACGGGCCTTCACCGGCGAGTACTGGGACAACAAGGCGGCGGGCACCTACCGCTGCGTCTGCTGCGGCATGCCCCTGTTCAGCTCCGAGACCAAGTTCGACTCCGGCACCGGCTGGCCGAGCTTCTGGGCTCCGGTGGACGAAGCGGCGATCACCCGCAAGAACGACTTCAGCTTCTTCATGCGGCGCACGGAAATCCTCTGTTCCCGCTGTGATGCCCATCTGGGCCACGTCTTCCCGGATGGCCCCAAGCCCACCGGGGAGCGCCACTGCCTCAACTCGGCGGCACTGAGCTTCGAACCCAAAGCGGAAGGCTAGAGGCTAATCAGAAAGGGGGGCGATCGCCCCCCTTTGCGTTAGTCCAGTTCCTCGTATTCCGGTTCGCGCACCCTGCGCCGCTCGGGAATCTGCAGCTCCGGGCCGCGATCCGGTTCGTCCCAGACATCCTGGCCGAGGTCATCGTCGAAGGGGATGGCTGCCTTGGGGGCCGGAGCCGGGGCGGGACGCTCTGCCCGGGGTGCCGGAGGAGCGTAGAACTCCTCGTCCGGTTCATCGGCGTAGCCTGC
>CAWUMD010000314.1:0-1690 GCA_963923365.1 uncultured bacterium | reverse complement strand
CGAAACGCCGACCCCGCTCTTTCGCACCGCCCTGAGCGAACTGGGGCGCTGGCTGACCTACGAGGCCACCCGTGACTGGCTGCCCCAGGTGGAGGTGGAGGTGCAGACCCCCCTGGCCACCACCGTTGCCGGATTTGTGGATTTCTCGGCACCCTTCGCCATCGTGCCGATCCTGCGGGCGGGGCTGGGGCTGGTGGAGTCCGCCCAGAGTGTGCTGCCCAGCGCCCGGGTCTACCACGTCGGCATGGTCCGGGATGAGGAGAGCCTGGCATCCAGCTGCTATCTGAACCGTCTGCCGGCGCAGTTCGACCCGGGGGCACGGGTGCTGGTGCTCGAACCCATGCTGGCCACCGGCGGATCCCTGGCCGCTACCCTGGAGGCGATCACCGCCCGGGGGGTGGAGCCGAGCCAGATCCGGGTGATCGCTGTGATTGCCGCCCCGCCAGCCCTGCGCAAACTCAGTGCCGCCTTCCCGGCGCTGGACATCTATGCGGCGATGATCGACGAGAACCTCGACGAGCGGGGCTACATCGTCCCCGGTCTGGGGGATGCGGGCGATCGCCTCTTCGGCACCTGAGAAACGCGCTCAGACCATAGAGCGGTCGGCACTGTAGCCATGCTCGTAGGCATAGCGCACCAGCTGGGAGCGATTCTCCAGCTTCAGCTTGGTGAGGATGCTGCTCAGGTGGGTCTGGACCGTGCGGGGGCTGATGCAGAGGCGATCGCCGATCTGGCGGTTGGTGGCCCCCGTCAGCACCGCCAGAAAGATCTTCTCCTCCGCCGGGGTCAGGGGCAGCGGTTCCGGTGTCAGCTCCGATGCCGGTTGGCGCAGCAGGTCCTGCATCTGCTGCTGCACCCGGGCCAGGCGCGCCAACTGGGACTGGATCTTGGCCAGCAGCTCCCGCGGTTCGAAGGGTTTGACCAGATAGTCGTCCGCCCCGCTCAGGTGACCCTGAATCCGGTCCTCGAGGGCGGCCCGGCTGGTGAGGAAGATGAAGGGCACCAGCTGTCCGTGGTGGGTCTCCCGCAGCCGCCGACAGAAGCTGTAGCCGTCCAGCCCGGGCATGATCACGTCCGAAACCACCAGATCCGCCGGTCGCAGGGCGAATTCCAGCAGACCGGCATCACCACTGTCCGTATCCGCCACCTTGTAGCTGCGGGCCTCCAGGTAGCGCCGCAGGGCCCGACGCAGAGTCGGATCATCATCCACGATCAGAATGCGTTCAGCCATGACATCGCTGCTCCGATCCGCAGAATGGACGGAATCTGCAGCCAGAGTACCCGGGCGATCGCCGCAGTGCGCGTTCCTTAAGGCGGGCATCCTCTGACAGTGAGCTGGAGGTCGAACGTGGATGCTGAGCGCCAACGGATTCTCGGGTTCTTCCTTGAAGAAGTCCAGGAGCACCTGCAGACGCTGGAGGCCGGCCTGACGGATCTGGTCGACACCTGTCGCCATCCGGATGTGCTGCAGGAACTCTTCCGCGCTGCCCACTCGATCAAGGGTGGGGCCGCCATGCTGGGCCTGGGGGAGATCCAGCAGCAGGCGCACCGTCTGGAGGACCACATGCGGCAGTTGCAGGCCTCACCCAACCCGACCCCGGAGGAAGCCGAGGATCTGATTGCCCGGGTGGACGTGCTAGGCCGTCTGCTGCAGGACTGTCTCTTATACACATCTCCGAGCCCACGAGAC
>CAWUMD010000313.1:0-1713 GCA_963923365.1 uncultured bacterium | reverse complement strand
CCTGGCGCTCGCTGTCGACGGGCATGGTGCGGAACTTGAGCATGGCGAAGGGGCGACCGTTCCAGCCGATCCGTTCCTGACGGTAGAAGACGGGCCCCGGCGAGGTGAGGCGCACCGCCAGGGCAATAACCAGCAGCAGCGGGCTGATCAGCAGCAGAATCAGAGCCGCCAGCAGCCGGTCCTCGATCGCCTTCAGCCAGCGGTTGCGCCCCTGCATCGGGCTGGCACTGAGGTCAATCAGCGGTAGTCCCAGCACCTCGGTGAAGCCATGGTTGATCAGTCGGAAGGCGAAGATATCCGGCAGGTAACGGATATTGACCGTGCTGTGGCGCAACAGATGCAGCACCGCCTCGACCCGCTCCTGGGCCCGCAGGGGCAGGGCAATCCAGACCTCCTCGACATCCCGCTCCTCCAGCAGGTCGGCCACCCGTTCCACTGGCTCCACGGGGGCTCCGGCCACCCGCCGCCCCTGCAACTGCGGATCATCGTCGAGGAACCCGACAATCTCCCAGCCGCTCCAGGGGGCACGGCGGATACGGGCCGCGAGATCCCTCCCCAGGTCTCCGGCCCCCACCAGCAGCAGACGCTTACGGTTGCCTCCCCGACTGCGCCAGCGCCGCAGCAGCTGATACAGGCCGAGGCGGGTGGTCAGGGTGCCGACCAGGGTCAGCCCCATCCAGAGGCTGAACCAGACCCGGGAGTAGGCATTGCCCAGCTGGGCCAGAAACAGGGCCGCGGTCAGGGAAAGCCCCAGCAGCACCCAGGCCCCCAGCAGCCGTCCCAGCAGGCTGCCCAGGGCACGCCCCCGCCAGCTGTCGTAGAGACCGAAGCGGGAGAAGAGAATCCCGGCCGTGACCACGGCCAGCAGCACCAGCAGGCTGTAGTTGCCCGAGGGCTCAAAGGGCAGCAGCCAGCCCCGCAGCCCGAAGGCCAGGACGGCAGTCAGGACCAGGGTGAGGCTATCGAGGGTGAGCAGCAGGCTGGGAATGAAACCGGCATTGCGGCGCAGCAGACCGCCCGAGGCAGGCATAGACGAGCAGGAGTGGGGCCAGGGCGACTCTACCCCACCGGCAACGCTTCCAACCAGACCGTTGTGCCAGCGGGGCGAATTGATGGAGTCAGCGCTCCTGACCCCACCCAGCAGACTGGACGGCCCTCTTAGCCCGGCAGGAAATCAGGATTGATCAGATCGGCCCAGGTGTAAGGACAGAACTCCGGGAAGGTTCCCAGATCCAGGCCGGTTTCGCGTGCTGCTCCTCGCCGCCCGTACTTATAGCCCCGCGCCAAGGCTTCCTCCTGGCGATGCTTCAGCCCCGGACTGTCCTCCAGGATTTTCTCCACCTGGGTCCGCTGTTCATCAATGGTCAGGGTCCAGCTACGGGAGCGGCGCTCGGGTTGGAACTGCCACTTGAGCAGATGCAGGGTCAGTTGCTCAAGAGCGGCTGCCAGGGAGCGGTACTCACTTTTACCCAAGTCGGCGATCTCCTCAATCACATTGGGCCAGTCCACCTGGTCAAACCGCCGCAGCCGCAGCAGTTCCGCCTGCTCAGCCGCCCAGCTGTAGAGATCGCGATCGTAGGGGGTCGTCGGGCTAGTCACCGTATTCCTCCAGCAGGGCGAGGAAGTCTCTCAGGGCTGCTCGGGTGGTGTCGCCGGGGTCGAGCTGATGCCGTATTTGGAGAACAAGGAATCGATTCTGGAGTTGAGCTCGCG
>CAWUMD010000312.1:0-1803 GCA_963923365.1 uncultured bacterium | reverse complement strand
GCCCGTCAGCAGCAGACTGCTGCCCAGCTGCGCACGGCCGATGCCCAACTTCAGAAACTACGCCGGGACGTGCCCCAGCTGATTGCCCAGCGGCAGGCCCTGGAGGTGCAACGACGGCAGGTCCAGAAGGAGCTGCTGGCGCTGCGGGGGCAGCTGGAGCAGCGCGATCGCGACATCCTGGCCCGTCAGGCCCGGGTGCGGGAGTTGGAGGAACGGCAGTCGAGCCTAAGCCGGGATATCCAGCAGCTGGAGCAGGCGATCATCGCCTTCCGTCAGGGCAACGTCGCCCTCACCCGCGGTCAGGTGCTGGTCAGCCGGATCGTGCGGGTGCTGCAACCCAGTCAGGCCCGTCTCGCCATCGATGCCGTGCTGCGGGAGGCCAACCGGGTGGCATTCCAGGCGACCCGCCCCGGTCAGCAGGAAGCCAAGGAGCAGGTGATTCAGATCACCCAGACGGATGTGGAACGCCTGACCCAGGAGCTGCGACGGGGCCAGTCGACGGTGGTGCGCATTCTGGCGGCTACCAACGTCGTGGTCGGGGAGCGACGGGTGCTGGTATTCGGCGATGCCAGCCCCAATCAGCTGGTGATTCCGGCAGGCAAGGTGCTGGTCAGTAACCGGATTGAGCCCACCGGCCTGGATGATGATGAGCTGCGCCAGCGGATCAACCTGCTGCTCACGGCCTCGCAGCTCAAGGCCCGCCGGGACGGCAACCTTTCGGATCAGTTGGAAGTCGGGGACGGCAATCTCGAAACCCTGGTGCGCTTCGTCCAGCAGCTGCGGAGCCTGAGCGGCAGTGTCACCCTCGAGGCGGTGGCCAGCAGCTCGATCTACACGGCGGATCCGGTACGGCTGCAGCTGCGCGCCGTCCAGAATGGCGTCGTCAGGGTCAGTACCTGAGGATGGGCGATCGCTACCTCGGCTTCGACCCCGGCCGCGACAAGTGCGGCCTGGCCCTGGTTCAGGCGGACGGCACCGTGCTGGAGCACCGCATCGTCCCCTCGGCGGAGGCCGTGGCCGAGCTGGCCCGGGTCTGGCGATCGCAACCCATTCAGGCCCTGGTGATCGGCGACCAGACCACCTCTCGTCAGTGGCAGCAGCGGCTGCGGGCCGAAGCGGACCTGCCGCCCCTGGTACCGGTGAGCGAACGCAACAGCACCCTGGAGGCCCGCCAGCGCTACTGGCAGCTGTTCCCGCCCCGGGGCTGGCGGCGCCTGCTGCCCCGGGGTCTGCGCCAGCCGCCCCGCCCAGTGGACGATATCGTCGCCATCCTGCTGGTGGAACGGTACCTGGCAAGGCTCAGAAGCGGGCCCGAATCGTGAAGTGGTAGTCGCCGCCGGGTTCCAGCTGGTAGTCTCGCTGGGCCAGGAAGCGGCGCAGTTCGTTCTTGATCAGCGCCCGCCCCAGGGACGGCTCAATCTTCAGTTCCCCTACCCGGAAGCGCCAGATGAAGGTCCAGTGGAAGCCGCTGGCTTCCAGTTCTCCCTCCAGACAGCCATCCTCCCAGGACTGCCGGGTCACCCGCAGGTGAGCGGTGGTGGTGGGCAGCCGGGCCATGGAGTCAGGCGACCGGTTCGCCGAGGCTACGGGCATTGAAGCGGTTCATCGCCGTCTCCACCCCCTCCTTCGTCGCCACCTCGACCGCATCGGCGGCCAGGCGCAGCACCTCCTCCACCAGGGGCTGCTCCGCCGGGGCGAACTTGCCCAGCACGTGGGAGACGGTATCGTCGTGGCGATCGCCGCCCTTACCCCGGGGCACGCCGATGCCCAGCCGCAGGCGCGGGAAGGCCTGACTGTTGAGGT
>CAWUMD010000311.1:0-1808 GCA_963923365.1 uncultured bacterium | reverse complement strand
AACGCTTACACCGCAACCTGCTGGCCGCGCTATGAGGCAGTTGCTGAGCGCGCCGGCATCCATCGCCGGTCGGTGATCCGGCTGATCGAGCGTCTGGAGATGGACCGGAAGCTGCTGCATCGGGAAACCCGTCGTCATCGGAGCGGTGCCCATAGTTCGAATCGGTACCGTCTGAATCTGACTTGGAAGACGTCTGTCGCGACGAGCGGAGAATCGCTCCAGGTTGATGGGGTGTGGCAGGACGATCCGGAGCAGAGGCAGGGGTGTCAAATCGGTCACCCTGGGGTGACAGAAATGTCACTAGGGGGTGACAGAAATGTCACCAGGGGGTGTCAGAAATGTCACCCAGAACTAGATCCAATAGAACTAGATCCAAAGAACTCTCTCTCTGAGGCGGAGGACCGCTTCGCGGTAGGAGAGGGAGAACCGCCTACGGCGGAGTTGGATCCGAACCGTCAACCTCTGTCGGACCCGACAGGTTTATCCGCAGCACCGGAACGCATCACTCGAGGGCTTCAGCCTCACGGTGTGCAGCCCGAAGGGCCCAGCGCCCCAGAGTCGTGTGAGGCACGAGAGGGTACCGGTCCGGAATGCCGAGCAGTGGCGCGGCGGCGCGGCGAACTGCCGCGGCCGGGTGAGGCGCTGCCCTGGGAGGGTGCCGACGGTCAGCTGGATCGGAGCTTTGTGGAGTACGTGATCCGGGCGCTGCCGAAGAAGGCCGACGTGGCGGAATCGCGGGCGATGGCGCGGGCGTTTCTGCGTCGTGCCCGCCAGGATGCGGAGCGGCTGCTGGCGGTTGAAGACCTATGGGAGGACTACCGTCGCCCAAGGCAGCTGCCGCCGGATCCCCATGCGCAGCAACTGGCTGCGATCGCCGCCGCTTTGTCCACATCTACCTGCGGGAGGAATGACGCATGAGTGCCTGGGTGCAACGGTTCGATGAACGTCCGCAGCCGCGGTCGGAGCGGGAGGTGCTGGCCAATCCCGATGCCGAGAATCAGGTGGCGGGTTGTGTGCTGCTCGAGGGGGCTTCGGCGCTCGACCGTCTGGAAGCGGTTCTGGGTGCCCTCGGCCCCGAGGTGTTCTACTTCCTCCCACCCCGTGGGGTGGTGGAAGCGGCCCGTCATCTGGCTCGCCACGGCCGGGCGATCGACCTGACCACGATCACGGCCTGGTTGCAGGACCAGGGTCAGATGGATGAGGTGGGCGGTCCGTCGTCCCTGGTATCGATGATTGAGTCCGTGGTCGTCACGGCCAACCTTGACGCCTATGCCGAGATTGTTCTGGATCGCCACTACCGCCGGCAGATGCAGGCCCATGCGGCGGATCTGAAGTCCCTGGCGGTTTCCCGCGAACCGCTGGCGGTGGTACGCGAGCAGGCCTTCCAGTCAGCGGCCCGGCTTTACGAGCTGGGCGATTGCGGCGGGGACGGCGAGCAGTGCTGGCGCGACATTGCCCGTCGCAACTACGAGCGTGCCACCAACCCGCAGAAGCGCATCCGCTGCTTCCCCACGTTCTCCAGTCGGTTGAACATCTACCTCGATGGCGGCATCCGTGAACGGGATGCCATGGCTGGCGGCCGACTGATCGTCATCGGTGCCGGCACCAGCATCGGCAAGTCGACCCTGGCGGGGGCTCTCCTGGCCCACCACATCCGGGAGCACCAGCAGCCGGCGACGCTGTTCAGCTACGAGATGAGTGCCGACCAGTACGTGGCACGGCTGCTGGCCAACCTGGGTGTCTTCGAGACCTGGAAGCTGCGTCGGCAGCGGCTGGATGACGCGGAACGGGAGCGACTGCGTCAGCTC
>CAWUMD010000310.1:0-1809 GCA_963923365.1 uncultured bacterium | reverse complement strand
ATCCTCTCTGGTCTCGTGGGCTCGGAGATGTGTATAAGAGACAGTCACTGTCACGGTCACGCATCAGCTTGAGCAACTGAGCATCGTTCAGTTGCCTGGAGCGGGCCACGGACTGCCGGACCCGCCAGTCATCGCTATCGACAAACCGCTGCAGCTGCTCGGCCGAGAAGTCTATGCCCCGGGCGATCGCCAGGTCGATCAGCCCCTCGTCCCCGCCCTCCTGGCTGGCAGCCAGGGCATCGCGGATAATCGCATCAGTCAGGCGCGGGTTCTTCAGCGCTGCTTCGCGCACATCACCGTCTTCATCAGCGAGCAGACGGATCAGATCCGCTTCCTCCAGGTTGGGGTGGGCTGCCACCGACTGTCGGACCCGCCAGGAGGTTGAACGGCTGAGGGTCGAGAGACCGAGCAGGGAGGCGCAGGGGTTGGCCAGGAGCGCAGCCACCACGTCCGAGTCGTTGTCGCGAATGAGCCGGTCACACTGCTCGGCAGTCAGCGACGGGGAGGCTGCGGCCAGTTGCCGCACCTGCCAATCCTTATGGCGTACCGCCCGCTCCAGCAGTGGCCCGGGGCAGACCGGTAGAGAGAGCAGTTGCTTCCAAGACTGCAGGGTCGGGTTCTCGGGAAGTTCCTCGACCAGCCGGGTCCGGAGGATATCACCGAGACCGGGGTTCCCCAGCAGGGCCATCCGCACCGCCTGGGACTCATCCTGGGCCAGGCTCTGCATCTGCTCCAGGCTGAGTTCGGCCGTTGCCACAGCCCGCGCCCGCAGAAACTCATTCTCGGATTGCAGATCCGCCACAGCCCCCGGGTGCCGGGCGGCCTGCTCACGCACATTGGGCACTGGGTCCACCAGCAGCTGCTGCAACTGTTCCGACGGCAATTCCGGCTGTTCGACCAGGAGCTTGCGCAACCAGGGCCAGGGGCATGCCGCGGCCAGGGGCAGCAGGGCCTGCAGCAGCAGCGGCCGGGCCCGCAGGAAGGCGATCGCATCGTCGCTGTGTTTCTTGAAGCGACCGGGCGTCCGCCGGTCAGGATAGGTCTGCCAGACCGACTGCAGGTGGGCGACGGTCAGGCTACTGAGATTGGGGTTGCGACCGACTGCTTCCCGAACGTCGCAGTCATCATCCTGAAGCAGCACGAACAGCAGACCCGGCTGGGTGAGCACCTGTGCCACCTGCTGCCGCACCCGCCAGTCGCTGTGACCCAGCAGCTGTTCCAGACAACTGGCGGGAAAACCGGGATTCCGCAGCGCCTGCTTCACCCGTTCGGCATTCAGGGTCACCAGAACCTGTTTCCACTGCTCATCCGTGAGATCCGCCGCCAGAAGAGCGGCCGGTGTCAGCGATGCCAGTCGCTGGGCCTGCTCGGGAGCTGCCGGATTGGCCGCGACCGCTGCCCGCACGTCGGAATCGCTATCCACGGCCAGACGCAGGTAGAGATCAGCAGGCATATCCCGACGGGCTGCCAGCTTCTGGCGAGTCCGCCAGTCACTGTTCTGGCCCTGGGCCAGCTTCATCAGCCATTCCGGATCGGCCTTGGGATTGTCAACCACCGCACGCTGCACATCGCTATCCGAGTCCTGACTGAGCTTCTTCAGGGCCTCCGCAGAAACATTCGGATTCGCGGCGACGGCCTGTCGGACCCGCCAGTCATCGCTGGCGGCAAGTTCATCCAGTGCCGACACCGGGGTGTCGGGGTTACTGGCCTGCTCCAGCGGGTTCACCCGGGCAACGTGAGCCGGGCAGGCGGGATTGGCCCGCACGGCATCCTGCACGTCACTGTCACTGTCGTTCAGCAGTTTCAGCA
>CAWUMD010000309.1:0-1816 GCA_963923365.1 uncultured bacterium | reverse complement strand
CGTCATGAAAACGCACTGTACCTGACCCCTGGTCTGCTTTCCAAACAGACCCTAGGTCCTGCAAGTGCCGTCGCCCCTGCAGCAGCAGTGTCCGACCGTGGGTATCCGGCGGCAGACCCAGGTAGTTGTGCAGCTCCTGAATCCAGACAGTTCGGGCCGTACCTTGTTTCGAGGATCAGCGTCCTCAGTCCAGAGCGCTGTAGGTAGAACCCGGCAGACAGCCCGGCAACACCACACCCGACCACCATGACATCGGCATCTGGAACGACGGTTCTGGTCATGGCAATCTCCATAGTTTCAAAAGGTTATTATATGAGTAAACAGCAATAAAATGATGGAATCCAGTTTTCTGGAGGTCCTCCCATGCAATCGACCTTTTTTGATGGCATTCCCTCCCCCGGCCGGCGGCGACTGCTCAACTTCCTCACGGGTGCTGTGGTGGTCTCGGCGGCCTCTGCAGCGGCCTATCCCCTGACCCGGCTGTTTGTTCCTCCCTCACAACAGAGTACCGATGGGGGCTTTTTGGCCCGAGACGTCAACGGTCAGCCGATTCCGGCCCAGATGCTGCTTGTAGAACCGGTGGGGACTCGGGCCCTGGTCGCCGGACTGGCGGGGGAACCGACCTACCTGACTATCACTGCGACCGGCCTGGCAGAGCGAGCACTGGTCAACAACTGCACCCACCTGGGCTGCACCTTCCCCTGGAATGGCAGCGATCGGCAGTTCCAGTGCCCCTGCCATGGCTCCCGCTATGACCCTGAAGGCAACGTGGTCCGGGGTCCGGCCGATCGTCCCCTGAAGCTGGCCCGGGTCGAGGTCCGCGATAATCAGGTTTGGCTCTACCCCTGGCGGGAAATCGACCCCCGCACCGGCTCTGCCCCCTGGTGGGTTTGAGCTTCCGTTTGATCGCCTCATTCCGTAACCCCAAGGGCTGGGGTGGGTAGATACGCCCCGGGCCGGCCTGTCTGTTTCGGGAGAAATCCCCATGACTCAGTCTTCAGGACCGTTGCAACGCTGGGGTATGCGCCCCGGATGGTGGCGTAGCCGCCATGGCGAGGGTTATGTCGCGGCCCAGATGCTGTTGTTACTGCTGCTGGTGGCGATACCCCCGGACCACATCCTGCAGGTCTGGCTGCCGCAGCCCGTCGGCGTCGTGGTCGGTGGTGCAGCGATCTGCGCAGGCCTGCTGCTGGTGGTGGCCGGCAGTCGGCGGCTGGGGCGGTACCTGAGTCCCCTGCCCTATCCCAGCCCCGGCAGCACGCTGATTGATCAAGGTATCTATACCTGGATCCGCCATCCCCTCTACAGCGGTCTGGTGCTCGGTGGACTGGGTCTCAGCCTCTGGCAGGGCAGCCTGCGGCAACTGCTGTTGACTCTGGGTCTGTTCCTGGTCCTCGACCGTAAGGCCGGGGTGGAGGAACGCTTCCTCTGTGAGACCTTCCCGGAGTACCCCCAGTACCGCGAACGCACCGTTAGGCTGGTGCCGTTTCTCTACTGATAACTGGCGGGAGTGCCGGACCTGATCAGCTGTGCTCCAGAACAGCGGACACTGGTTGCGCTGTCAGGGCTGCCCCGAACTCACCCAGGCAGAGGGTCAGCACCTGCCGTTCGTGGGCGATCGCCAGCTCCAGATTGCGGACCTTCTGGGCCGGGTCCCATTGCAGGACATCGGCCCGACGCAGGGCACCGCTGCCATCCCGGCGCATCGTCATCAGATCGATACTCAGGTCATCGAGGTGGGCGATCGCCTGCTGGGCGGTGACGATCTGGGGTTCATCGGCCGCGGCCATCGCCGTATCCAGAGACCCCAGGGTTA
>CAWUMD010000308.1:0-1828 GCA_963923365.1 uncultured bacterium | reverse complement strand
CGGTTCTGCAGACAGGTGATGCTGCGCCGGCGCAGATACTCGCGGCAGCCCGGCGGCTGATTCTCGTCCAGGCCGAGGGTCTGCACGCCATCGGGCGCCTGCCAGAGGTCTGCCAGTTCCGGCACCCCGGCCAGGGGCACAGCGCGGCCGATTTCCGGCAGCGGTGCGATCCCTGGCTTGGTGTAGCTGGCGGCCACGGTCAGCCGCTGGAGGTGGAACCCGCTCAGGTCCAGCGTGCCGTTGTGGAACAGCCCCAGAGAAGCCCGGTCTGCGCCGTAGAGCAAGGCCAGCTGGGCCAGCAGCAGTTGGGCCTGATTGCGTTCGCGGGGTAGCAGCCGTTCGGGGGCCTGATCGTGGAGTTGTCGCAGGGAGGCGATCGCCCGTCGCCAGAGCACCACACTCACCGAGGAGATCAGCACCGAGAGGCCTGCGACCACATCGGTGAGGGCCAGCTCGATCCGCACCGGCGGGCTGACAGGAACCGCAGTCTGGGTCTGGGACGGGAGAGTCACAGCGGCATGCCATCAGGTCCCGTAAAGATGCCTGAGGCCGCTGCCGATATGGGCCGACTCCCGTCAGGAGGGTTCCGGGCTGGGCTGCAGCGCAGGAGTCAGCGGTCCTGGCTCACCCCAGGGGATGGAGAAGCGGTTGGCAAAGAAGTCGCAGCGATGAACACAGCTGCTGTAGAGCCTGAGGAGCCGGCAGTGCCCCAGGCCATCGCCGACGAAGTGGCTCCAGTGGTGGCAATGCCGGCACGTCTGCGAGGCAGTCATGGCAGTAGTGGGTGATGGGATGCTGTCAGGGTTTCCCACCCATCAGTGGAAGTAGTCGCTGCTGCCCGATGTGGCCATCAGCTGCGCTCCAGAAGAGCGGCCACCGGTTGCGCGGTCAGGGCCGCCCCGAACTCCCCTAGAGCACCTGCCGTTCGTAGGCGATCGCATGCTCCAGATTGTGCATATTGGCTCCGGGGACATCAGTTTGGGTCTGGGTGCAGAGCATTACTGCGTCACACCACCAGGTCCTGGGAAGAAGCTGAGGGTGTTGTGTGACGTCTGCGGCAGGATTCAGGTCCAGGCCAGGAGGTGTTCCTGCTGCTGGGCCAGGCGTGCTGCGAGACGACTGCTCACCACTTCGCAGAGCTCGAAGATGGTCGGGTCGCAGACTTCGTAATAGACGCAGCCACCCCGGGGTTCGCGCCGTAATATGCCGGCCTGAGTGAGCAGCTTCAGATGCTTAGAGACGTTTGCCTGCCCCATGCTGGCCCGGGCCACAATTTCCGAGACCGACAGGGGGCCCTGCTTGAGGGCACAGAGCACCTGCAGACGACTGGGTTCGGAGAGGAGCTTGAAGTAATCGGCGACCTGGGCCAGGGCCTCGGGGTTCATGGTCACGACTGCGGAAGGGTGACGACACCTTTCAGTCTACAGTATTGCTATTCAGGAATATTGCGATAATATGGAGAGACTCCTAAGGAGATGCAGCCATGCTTTTCCGTCAGCTGTTTGACTACGACACCTGGACCTACACCTATCTGATTGCCGACGAGGCAACCGGGGAGGCACTGCTGGTGGACCCGGTGCTGGAGCAGGTGGATCGGGATCTGGGCCTGCTGCAGGAGCTGGGCCTGACGCTGAAGTACAGCCTGGAGACACACCTGCATGCGGACCACATCACCGCTGGGGGGCGCCTGCGGGAGCTGACTGGTTGTGAGACCGTGGTGCCGGTCGGGGCCCACGCCGAATGCGCCAACCGGTTCATGGGCGATGGCGATCGCCTCAGCCTCTGTCTCTTATACACATCTCCGAGCCCACGAGACCAGAGAGGATCT
>CAWUMD010000307.1:0-1845 GCA_963923365.1 uncultured bacterium | reverse complement strand
CCCCAGGGCCCAGGTGTAGGCGCCAGCCCAACCCGCTGCCACGGCACTGCCGAAGCCGGGCACCAGCTTCAGCAGTTCCCGCCCCGCCAGCTGGGCCAGAAACCCTCCACCGATGCCGACCGCCAGACTGCCCGCCTGCCGCCAGTCCAGTTCGACGCCGTAGGTACGGGCGATCGCCAGGATCATCGACACCTGGATGGCCGTCAGCAGCGGCATATCGGCAAAGGGCAGTGGCACCGCCGCCACCGTGGCCGCCATCAGACTGAAAGTCAGCTGGTAGCGCCGCACCACCGGTTGACAGAGCGCCCCCAGATCCGGCAGCGACTCGCGGCGCAGCAGCTGACCCAGGGCCTGGGCCTCGGCAGCGGGCAGCAACGATTCCAGCACCTCACCAAGGGCCGCGAGGCCATAATGCCGTGGCTCGTAGCCGTCGTCGGGATGGGTGAAGTCGATCAGCACCGTACGGTGGGCCAGCCCGCTCCAGAGCCGCTCCTGTTCGGCCTGCACCCGCTCCAGCTCCGGCAGATCCGGCGGGTAGGGCGGATGCTCGGCCAGGGCGTCATCGTAAAGGTCGTGCAGCCCGGTCAGCACCAGCAGCGCAGGGATCTCTGGATGACGCTGCACCAGTTCCCGGGCCAGCTGCCGCAGGTCGGCAGTGGCGAAGTCCCGCGCCTTGACCACCCAGACGAACAGACGGGGGCGGGGCTGGGGTGCAGCCAGGGCCGCAAGCAGTTCCTCGCTCACCGGGGCGATCGCCGCCGTGTTCTCCCCCAGCCCCACGGTATCGGTGAACTGCACCAGGGGCAGTTCCGGCGTCGGCCAGGCATAGCGCTGGGTATGGCGAGTGTGGGGGCGGAAGCCGGGGCCGATGATCTCCGGCGGCGCACCGGTCAGACCCGCCACGATCGAACTTTTACCCGCTTGGGTCTTGCCGATCAGCCAGATTTCGGTGCTGGGCAGTTCCGATCGGATGCGGGACAGCAGTTCTTCGCGCTCGCCGGGTTCCACCTGCCAACCCCGCAGCAGCATCTCCCGGAGCCGGTTCGGCAGCGATCGCCACCATGGCCCGACCTCCCTGCGTTCCGGCATCCCATCCATCGCCGCACTCTCACCGCTGCGTCCAGCGTAGCCAGCCCCAACGCAACAGGGCTGCCCCCCGAGAGGACAGCCCTGCATCTGAGCGACCGTGTTGAACGACTCAGCCGTTATCGCCGTTGTTATAGAGCAGCGCTCGCTTGGGACCATGAATCGGGTCCTCGACGATGATCGTCTGCTCACGGCCAGCCCCGAGGGAGACGATGGCAATCGGCACCTCCATCAGTTCCGCCAGGAACTTCAGGTAGTCGAGGGCCGCCTTGGGCAGATCATCCAGGCTGCGGCATTCGGAGGTGGACTGCTTCCAGCCGGGCACGGTTTCGTAGATCGGCTGGCAGCGGGCGAACTGACGGGCACTGCTGGGGAAATGCTCGCAGCGTTCGCCATCGATGTCGTAGGCGACGCAGACCTTGATCTCATCCAGCTCGTCGAGCACATCCAGCTTGGTGATCGCCAGACAGTCGAGGCCGTTGATGCGCACGGCATAGCGGCCGATCACCGCATCGAACCAGCCGCAGCGACGCTTCCGACCGGTGGTGGTGCCGAACTCGGCGCCCCGGTTACCGAGAATATCCCCGACGCCATCCACCAGCTCGGTCGGGAAGGGGCCTTCGCCGACCCGGGTGGTATAGGCCTTAGCCACCCCAATCACCCGGTCGATCATCGTCGGGCCGACACCGGCCCCGATGCAGGCACCCCCGGCAATCGGGTTGGAGCTGGTGACGAAGGGATAGGTACCGTGGTCGAGGT
>CAWUMD010000306.1:0-1846 GCA_963923365.1 uncultured bacterium | reverse complement strand
GGATTCGTCGCCATTGGAGATTGCATTTCTCCAGGCTGATAAATGCATTTATCAGGGGCCTGGTCAGCGGGTCGGTAGTAGTAGGCGCGGCGCATCACGCCTAGCTGCTCACGGACCCAGCGACCGCTGCTGACGATAGCCTCGAGGGCCCTGCTGACAGTGGGGACGCTGGTCACGATGCCGTGGTAGTTGGCCAGCCAGTCACGGAGCTCCCGTGCTGACTGCCAGACCCAGTGCCGGCCGTCGTCGTCGTCGTGGCCGCCGTTGATGCTCATCAGGAACTCGAGCTGGTGCTCGAGCAGCGGGGCGATTGCCGTCACGATGCAGCCCCGGTCGTACCCGTAGGACGTAGGCGCAAATGCGCAGGAGGGCAGACGGCTGGATGCCGCCTGCGGTAAGCTGGTAGCCACAACTTTGTTTGCTCCGTGTATCTCAGCCCGCCCTTGCAGGGGCGTCTGAGGTGAACTGAAGGACCTCTGGCTGGCAGGCCGGGGGTCTTTCGCTTTGTGGGGGATTTTACGCCCACAGGGGGCGATCGCCGCGTCAGGCGTCGCTGTTCTGCTCCACCTCGCGCAGCACCAGAAGATCACCGACATCGCAGCCCAGCAGATCACAGATCCGCTCCACCGTTTCAGAAGCAATCCGCACGGGCTGCCCCTGGGCCAATCGATTGACGGCCCCCAACGATAGTCCGGTCCGATCCGCAATCACCCGCTGACTGAGCGGAGGGCCAGGAATCTGACCATCAGCCACCCGAGCGTTGTGCTCAAGCGTCAGCGCAGCTAGACGGCAGTGAAGCCGTCGGCGGGGTGTCGTATCTTCCATGCGGCTATTCTACACCCGCCTAGTGTTCCCGTTAGCGATTGCACTTGTTTCCGGTAGCGGGTACACTGTGGTCAGTGGGAGCTTGTTTCCTACGACAAACCCCCGGGCGCCTGCAACTTCCTACGGCCGCGGCATCCGGGGGTCCCAGTCCAACCCTGTCAGGAGTCAAACCATGACCTCATACAACCACGTGATCGACCCGGTGGCCCACCGCCGCCGCTGCCGTGCTGCCTTGGAGCTCCTCCAGGCTGCAGGTCCGCAGCTGCCCCAGCTGGGCGATCGCCCTCGTCACTACACCGATAGTCGCGGCCGCTCCTATGCCTGGAACAGCGCAGTCGGCTACGTCTCTATCGATTAAGGGGAGGACCAGAAGATGCAACTCATTCAAGTCACCTGCAAATTTCCTGGTGGCGCTCCTCGCGTCAGCCAGTCTGGGCGTGAGTACGTCGCTGCCCTTTTCGTTGGTCCCGATGGCCAAGAGCATCGCGTCTATGCCCCACCGACTGGGCACACCACAGAGGCACTGCAGCAGTTGCGGCAGGGGCAGGTCTGTCGGCTTGCCGTTGATGCCAAGGGCAAAGCTCATCTCTGTCTGCCTGACGAGCAGGCGCAGCCTCCGATGGGCTTTCACCCTCAGCCCCAAGCGCCGCAAGTGCAGCAGCAGTCAGCTCCTACCTACCAGGTCACTCCTGCGACTTCCGTTGTGGGTGACTCGGTGATCGACATGGCAACGGGTTGGCATCGCGCCTTCAGCCACCTGGTGGCGTTGGGCGTGGATCCACAGTTGGCAGCGCCTGCAGCCAGCACCATCACGATCCAATTGGGGCGGCGGTGATGCTGGTCCAACTACTTGAAGTGCCCACCGAGGAATCGCCGGCGTGGGCTCAGGTCGAGGCGGTCGAAATCTTGGATCAACAGCGCGCCGTGCAAGGTGCCTTCCTTTTGGCAGGCGGTGCTGTCCTGCTGCTAGGGTCTGTCTGAAAAGTCTGGGGTGGTTAGTTTTGTACGAGGGAAGGATGTG
>CAWUMD010000305.1:0-1866 GCA_963923365.1 uncultured bacterium | reverse complement strand
ACTACTACCTGCAGTCCGGTGACTTCTACATCGGCGTGCAGACCAAGCGCGGCTGTCCCCATAACTGCTGCTACTGCGTCTACACCGTGGTCGAGGGCAAGCAGGTGCGGGTCAATCCGGCGGATGAGGTGGTGGCCGAGATGCGCCAGCTTTACGACCGGGGGGTGCGCAACTTCTGGTTTACCGATGCCCAGTTCATTCCGGCCAGGCGCTACATGCAGGATGTCGAGGAACTGCTGCGGGCAGTGCGTGATTCCGGCATGACCGATATCCACTGGGCGGCCTACATCCGAGCCGATAACCTCACCCCGGAGATCTGCCAGCTGATGGCTGAGACGGGGATGAACTACTTCGAGATCGGGATCACCAGCGGCTCCCAGGAGCTGGTGCGCAAGATGCGCATGGGCTACAACCTGCGCACGGTGCTGCAGAACTGCCGGGATCTGAAGGCGGCGGGCTTCAACGATGTGGTGTCGGTCAACTATTCCTTCAATGTGATCGATGAGCGGCCTGAGACCATCCGCCAGACGGTGGCCTATCACCGGGAGCTGGAGCGGATCTTCGGGGCCGACAAGGTGGAACCGGCGATCTTCTTCATCGGTCTGCAGCCCCACACCCACCTCGAGGACTATGCCTTCAGCCAGGGAATTCTGCGCAAGGGCTACAACCCGATGAGCATGATGCCCTGGACGGCCCGTAAACTGCTCTGGAACCCGGAGCCCATGGGTGACTTCTTCGGTCAGGTCTGCCTGGAAGCCTTTGCCCTGAATCCCGGGGACTTCGGCCGGACGGTGATGGATCTGCTGGAAGCCCGCCTGGGGGTGGCGCCGCTGGAGGAAGCCCTGACGGCACCGGTGGAACCCAAGCAGCTGGCGGTGGTGAACTGAGATGGCGAAGAAGACGGATGTGACGGCGATCGCCGCCGGGATTCAGTCCCTGGAAGCCCTGCTGGCTACTCTGGAAACTCTCGACGTCACGGATGAGACCCTGCTGGATCGGCTGTTCGCGGAACTGGAGGCGACCGGCAAGGGAGGACTGGTAGCCGAACTCCAGAGCCTGCGTCAGGACCGCTTTGATGACGAGGACGAGGATCTGGAGGAGGAGGAGAGCATTGCCTCCTTCCGGCTGACGGTGGCGGCGATCGCCCGGGACATCGGTGTCGAAGCGGACGATGCCACCTTCCTCGATGCCCTGGCGGACCTGCTGCGTTCCGACTGCCCGATCGATCGGAAGATGCGCGATCAGGTCTGTGCGGCCCTCAACCGGCTCACCCAGGCAGATGCCCGGCAGTTCAGCTTCCCGCTGCTGTTGCCGGAAACCGAGCTGGAAGTGATCCGCGCCCCCCGGGAGTAGGGGGACGTCGGGAGTCTGTCGGAGGGGGACGCATGGCTGGTGCCGTCGCCATATCGGTTGCGGGATGTCTGCCCTCGGCGATCGCCTGCCCGACCTCGGCTGTTGCCCCTCGGAACCCTGTGCCTGAGCAGCGGAGCTTGGGCATTGCAGGTCCGAACTGAAGCCCTGCGCTTCGGCAGTCGACGACTGCGTGTCCGAACTCGAGGATTGCGCGTCCGGACTCGGTTGTTGCGTTGTTGAACTCGGCGATCGCCTGTTCAAGTTGTTCGCGCCGAGTCTGCCTTTGCAGGGGTGCTGTCTGAACAGTCGCGATCGCAGTTCGAATCTCAATGCACCGAGGTTGGAGTAACCCGCTGCCACAGTCACGAATAAAAGCTGAAACCCCCCTTCCGGTGCAGGTCCGCTGACTATCCTCGGGTCAGGTTCGGGGGTGTCGATGGTGCGATCGCAGTGGCAACGCTGGCTGACCGACAGATCGCTGAAAAGGCTTAGTGGGCCTGGTGTCTCAGGGTT
>CAWUMD010000304.1:0-1876 GCA_963923365.1 uncultured bacterium | reverse complement strand
GCCCCTGGCGGTCGGTGTAGTGGCGGCCGTAAGGAGCCACCTCAAAGGGAAGCTGCGGACCTGCGGCCTGGAGGAGCTCCAAGGCAGCACGGCAGCGACGCTGGTGCACCTGGCGATTGATTTCGTAGGAGACTTGGGACATCGGTCTTTCCGTTGCTAGGTGGACTGTGCGAGGCCCGGGGATCTGTGGAAGGGAACCCGGGCTTTTGCTGTGTCTGGTGGGTGATGACTGCTATCGCCTCATCCATTCCCCGACCCCCTTATGATAGCGGTTCCGCAAACAGAAGCAATAGAAGTAAGAATATTTTTGCTAGGATACCCCTCGTAGACTAGGGGGCATGACTAGACGTATGCACTGCCGACTACAGGCACTAATCGACGCGCACAACCTGGCGGTGGCCGACGGTGCCCCTGGGGTTCGCCTGACACAGCGGGCGATCGCCGATGCAACTGGGGTGGCCCTGACGACCATCAACCGGCTGTCGCAGAACAGTGCCACCCGGCTGGACTACAGCACGGTCGAAAAGCTGTGCGAATTCTTCAGCTGCGAGCTGTCGGATCTTCTAGTGCTGCGCCCGGAGCAGTAGGGGGGAACTAACTGCAACGCCCTCAATGGGCGTAAAATCCCCCACAAAGCGAAAGAGCCAGGCTGTGGCGGCCCGGCTCTCTCAGTTCACCTCAGCCCACCCTTGCCGGGGCGCCTGAGATACGCGGCACGAGGACCGCAAACAAACAAATGCTTGAAACCACTTTACAGGCTGCCGGCGGACGGTTGCCAGTCTCCGCCTATTCGCCTTCTGCCTACGGCTACAGCCGGGGCTGCATGGCGGCCCTGATCATCCCCTTGCTCGAGCAGCGTCTGCAGTTCTGCATGGGCCTGGATGGCGGCTACGACGACGAGGACGGCAATCACTGGGTCTGGCAGTCCGCCGAGGACCTGCGCGGGTGGTTGGCGGACTTCCACAGCATCCCGGCCAGCAACGACACCGTGAACCGCGCCCTGGCAGCGCTCACCTCGACTGGACGATGGATCCGCGCCCAGTTGGGCCGCGCCTTCGGACACCGCAGCTACTACTACAGGCCAGCAGAATCCCCTATTCCGCACGAAGCGGAATTGACTCCGCACCTCAGCGGAATTGACTCCGCAATGGAGCGGAATCACACAGAAACAACTTCAGGAACAACGACCATCGATCCGGAGCGCTGCGCGTTTTCCGAACCATCCGACCCGTCACCACAGCCTGAGCGCCCTCACCGAGAACGCCCCGTCAAGCGCTCCCATGTGGCCGCTCCGAACCTATTCGAGCCCGAACCTTGGCGGGTCGAGATTGTGAAGGCCGCCTATAACGACCACAGGGCCCAGGAACGGCCGGCAATGCCTCTAGCCGACGAATCCCACATCGAGCCCGTTGCAGAGCCCTTACAGCTCGATTCCAGGCCCATCAACGACACGGTAGAGCCCGAGAGCGTCAGCGCCACAGCTGAAGACTCCCAGGGCGCGGCGTTAAATGCGTTAAACACTGCGAAGGGGCGCGGGTGGCAGTTCGATGCCCAGCGCGGCCAGTTCCGACACCGTGTGCTGCCCATGCGCCGCACCGTTGCCGAGATGGCCCGTCTTCATGGCGTGACTGAGGCCCAGCTGCTCCAGGCCCTAGAGGGCTGTCACGATGCCCGACGAGCGTGAGGAGCGCCGTGCTGCTGCTGCCAAGTGGCTAGCCGAGGCTGCCGCTGCGGAGAACCAGCAGTTCCTGGGTGAACTGACCTACCTGCGGGCTGGGCGATTGCCGGCCGCGGCTGGTGGTGATGGTCAGCCAGTGGAGCCGTACCAGTCGAAGGCATCGGCCTGGGCGCAGGCTGACGCCGCTGAGGCTGACCA
>CAWUMD010000303.1:0-1881 GCA_963923365.1 uncultured bacterium | reverse complement strand
ACGACTGCAGTGACGGCCTCGGTGACTTCCAGCGGTTCGTCGTCAACCCAGTTTTCAGCGGCGATCGCCTCGGCAGGTTCCGCCGGGATCTCGGCCCCAACCTCCTCCAGCACCGCCGCTTCGCTGGGTTCAGCCCCCGGTGTTTCCACCGTCTGCGCCTCAGCAGGCGATTCTTCCGCAACTGCCTCGACTACTGCCTCAGTCATCGAGACCGTGGCCTCGCCCTCAGGCTCGGGGGATGGAGAGCTTTCAACCACCGCCGCAGGAGTTTCCGGGCTCTCGCTGGCCGTCACGGCCTCCGGTTCGACTGTCTCCTCGGCCACAGGGGCAACGGGAACCTCGGCAGCGTCGAGGATAGCTTCCGTCTCGACTGCTGCTTCCATGACCTCCGCCACGGGTTCGGACTCAGGAGCGGGGGCCTCCGTTTCGGGGGCCTCAGTCACCGCCTCGGTGACCGGGGTCTCCCGCAGGAATTCCTTGCCGTGGCTCTTGCGCCCCTGCAACCCCTTCCAGAAGGCCACAAGGGGGTTGGGGCCAGGAGCTGCGGCCTCCTTCTCCGGCAGACCGAGACCGGCCCGCAGCCCCGCCAGCAGGTCACCGGGGGATTGCCGCTGCAGGGTCCGCCACTGCTGCCGTGCCAGATCGCCACTGCGGATCGCCTGCTGCTCCTCGGCACTGAGCAGCGCCCAACGGCTCTGCACCACCTGGACGCCCAGCCAGAGGATCAGGGCGATCGCCGCCAGCTGACCCAGCAGCAGGGCACCCCTGACCTGTCCCGAGCAGAACCAGAGCACCAAGGCGTAGAAGAGGGCTGCCCCCGACCAGGGCAGATCGGTGCGCCGCGCCAGGGTCGGCAGCAGCAGCACCGCCAGGTAGGTCCCCAGGCCCGCCAGGGCCACGGTCAGCGCCAGCAGCAGCGAAAGCATCGATTGGTCCTCAGCCAGTCCTCCCAACTCTCGCAAGGGTTCGTCGGCTTGACCAGCCACCAGGGCGACAGCATCGCCATTCCCCTCACCAGGTCAGGCAGGAATTAAGCGGAACTTAAGCTTTTCTTCATAAAGAAATCCCCCGAGATGATCCCGGCGGAGAGCGGCACAATTGCTGCGCCCAGAGCAATCCAGGACTGGGATATCGCCATACCCAGAGATTGCGATCGCCCGCAGATTGGAGATTTCGGCCAGGGCACAGCCAATCCCGCTTTCGGGACCTATAATTCGCCATAAATGCAGCTCCCGCTTCTGCTTCCGGCCACCCTGGAGCTGCCGGTTCCAGAACCCATGGAACCCGAGGGTCACTCCCCTTTCCACCAGCGCGTGAACGTCTCTGCGGGCAACCGATGAGGCCACGCCGCGCTCACGGCCCTCAGGCCAGCCGGTGAGCCTCAAGTTCCGCGACACCCGACAGGAGCAGACGACTGCATGAAACCCCGGATTCTGGTTATTGACGACGATGCCGCCATTCTGGAGCTCGTCGCGGTCAACCTGGAGATGGCCGGGTACGACGTCCGCAAGGCCGAGGATGGGATCAAGGGTCAGGCCCTCGCCGTACAGCTGGTACCCGATCTGATCCTGCTCGACCTGATGCTGCCCAAGGTGGATGGCTTCACGGTCTGCCAGCGCCTGCGCCGGGATGAGCGCACCACCGATGTACCGGTGCTGATGCTCACCGCCCTCGGCCAGACCCAGGACAAGGTGGAAGGCTTCAACGCCGGAGCCGACGACTACCTGACCAAGCCCTTTGAGGTCGAGGAACTGCTGGCCCGGGTGCGGGCCCTGCTGCGTCGCACCGATCGCATTCCCCACGCCGCCAAGCACGCGGAAATCCTCAGCTACGGCCCCCTCACGCTGATTCCCGAGCGGTTCGAGGCCGTCTGGTTCGAGC
>CAWUMD010000302.1:0-1892 GCA_963923365.1 uncultured bacterium | reverse complement strand
GGAAATTAGTCCGCTTCTTAAAGAATCTGAATCAAATGGCAAGCTATCGATTAGACCGAGCTACTTTGATATCGGCTCAGGGCAAGTCACACTGTTATAGCTTGTCTCCGAACTTTTAGCTCACCCCGCCATCCGGGCGATCGCCATCAACCTCGCCCAGTCCAACTCTGTTAGCTGGGCGAGGTTGATGGCGGTCTACGGCATCGAGGACGGCCGCCATCGTCGGGCTGGGTGGCAGCAAAGCCAGGACAGCTTCATCAGGCGTTACACCAGCAGCTTCGGCTGTCTGCAGCAGGAGCTCCCGTGCAGCCTCACCTAGGCCGGCCTGTTGCTTCCGTGCTGTCTTCTCCCGCTGCTGGACTGCAGGGCCGCTAACGGGGCTTGTAGACAGCTCAGACGGACGGTCTGCATCGCAGGCGTACCGCACAATCTGGCCGTCATGCTCGAAGCCTTCAGGACTGGAGGCGAGACGATCGTTCAGCGTGGGGCGAGGCAGTCCAGTTACCTCTGCCGCTTCGGAGATGGAACGGCACCAGCGACCACCCACCATCACAGCCCGAGGTCTGCGCCCTCCTCGCTTCCGCGGTCGCTCCTCACCGCCGTCTGTGTCACAGACTCCGGTCATCGCCTGCACTGGCTCACCCTCCTTTTCCCCGTCCCGCTGCTCTTGAGTCACGGGGGTGGGCATGGGGGCGAAGTCGCTGGTAGTCACTTCCATAGAGATATGTCTCTGTTGTTTCTTTTGTGCATTGATCAGCTCAATACGGTGGCCCCGGTAATGCTGAGGCCCTTGCTTTAAGGCGACGCGGAGATCCAGCGGGTTCACGGAGCAGTTGCCCTGGATGATGCGGGCAGCGGCTTGCTCAAGCGGAATCCGTTCGGTGGTGCCATCGGGATGCTTCCACTTCACCTGGATGCTGCTCGGCTGGGGTGGGTTCGTAACCAGGTTCAGCTCGAAGTCGAGGAGCTCCTGGTCCGTGCCCCAACGGCATGGCTGCCCTCGCAAGAGACCACCGTCGGGTGGTGCAGCGGGTTCGAGGTAGCTGTCGAGCCATTCGCGCAGATTGAGGCGGTCGACCCCCAGGGCAATCGCGAGATCTTGGATCTCGTGCAGGGTGTCGCCCCAACGGACCCAGCGTCGCGACGGTCGGAATGGCGGTGGTTGCCAGGAACTCATGGACAGCGGCGGAAACGGCAATTGATACGGGTGGCGGCGTAGGCGCAGGGGCGGCGACCGTTGCGGCTGGTGGTAGCGGTCCATCCCATCACCCCGCGAGACACCGCTGTACGTCCTCCGGCACACACCGCCAGAAGCGCAGTTTTTCGCAAGGGCTCTCCCAGGCGATCGCCCGCAACACCCCTAGGACGTCCTCGGTGTTGCCGTTGCGGCAGCCATCAACGACGACCTCGAGCAGGTCTTTAAACTCCGGCGGGACGGGTTCCTGAAAGAAGTCCGCGAGGGTGCGGCTAGCGCGGATGGGGGGAAGCAGCAGATCCTCACTGGCGTCCATCTCCGCCCACCTCGCCCGTTGCGCTGGGTAATCGCCCTCATCCAGTCGTAGGGTCCAACAACGCCATTGATGCCAGGCCCAGCCGCGCTTCCTGCCCATCAGTTCCGCCAGCTGCTCCCATGCCGTCAGCGGCGCATCGCCGGACCGCCGTAGTTGGTGCCACAGCCAACCGTGGGAATGGCCACGGGCCTGCTGCTGCTGGACCAGGCGGGCGAACGATTGCCGCCACTCGCGCACAACATCGGGGTCGAGCTCCACCAGCTCGGCATCGCCTTCGGAAATCTCGATATCCCGCGGCCGACGTTCGCGCACTTCGTCGTCAACCACTTCCAAGTCCCTGACCTGGCGCTCAACGCCATCCAGTGACCACTCGCGCTCATC
>CAWUMD010000301.1:0-1954 GCA_963923365.1 uncultured bacterium | reverse complement strand
CTACTGGCCCTGGGCCAGGCCAGCCTCGAGCGCATCCCCGCCTGGGTGACCCAGATCGAGGCCGACAGCGGCCTGAGTTGCGGCCTGCGCCCCTGCGGCATCGTGGTGCCGTTCGCCACTGCCGCTGAGCGGGACGCCTACCCCACCGCCGCCTGGGGAACCGCGCTCGATCGCGCAGCCCTGGAGCGGGAGGTGCCCGGCATCGGGCCGACCTGGCGGACGGGCCTGCTGTTCGCCCAGGACGGCCAGATCGACAACCGCCGCCGCCTGATGCGCGCCCTGGAGCGGGCCTGCGTGGGCCTGGGGGTGCAGTTCCAGGAAGGGGTGGAGGTCCGGGAGCTGCAGCACAAGGGCTCTCGACTCACCGGCGTGCGCGTTCACAACGCCGAAGGAGAGCTGCAGACGATCCTCGCGGCAAGGGCTGTTCTCTGCTGCGGCGCGTGGAGCGGCCAACTGCTGCCCAAGCTGCCCGTATTCCCCGTGAAGGGGCAGATGCTGTCCCTGCAAGGCCCCCGCCATGTGCTGCAGCGGGTGATCTTCGGACCCGGCACCTACCTGGTACCCCGCGAGGACGGACTGCTGGTGGTGGGAGCCACCAGCGAAAAGGAGGCGGGCTATACAGAAGGGCTGACGCCCTTCGGCCAGCGGCAGCTGCAGGCAGGCATCGCCGCCCTGCTGCCAGAGGCCGGCCAGTGGCCACCGATGGAACGGTGGTGGGGCTTCCGGCCCTGCACGCCCGATGAGGGCCCACTGCTGGGCCCAGGCCCCCTGGAGGGGCTCTGGCTGGCGACGGGCCATCACCGCAACGGTGTCCTGCTGGCCGCGATCACAGCGTCAGACCTGAGTGACTCCATCAGCGGCGATGCAGGCAACCCCCAAGGGCAGAACCGGCTGCGACGGTTTCACTGGAGCCGCTTCCAGACGGCCTGAACGGCTCAGCCTGAGCACCACTCACTGGGCGCCTCTCGTTGGACCCTCAGACAGCAGCCGCAGATTCCGCGGGCATCATGCGACGCAGGACCAAAATCGTGATGTCATCCGATTGTTCTGCGGAGCCAACGAAGGCGGCCACGTCCTGACGCAGGCCATCCACCAACTGCGCAGCCGTGTACTGACTGTGCGCCTGCGCAAAAGACAGCAGTCGCTCTTCTCCGTAACACCGGCATTGTGCATCCATCGCCTCCGTGACCCCATCGGTATAGAGAATCAAACAGTCTCCGGGATCCAAATGCGTAAACACAGTCTCGGAGCGGAGCGAGGGGAAGGGGCCCAATGGCACACCCCCATAGGGACCATAAACTGGACCACTGAACCGCGAACACTGGATCGCCTTGTTATGCCCCGCCTGGGCATATTCCACCCTACCCGTGTCGGGATCATAACTACCAAAGAGGATGGTCACAAACAACAGAGCATCGTTATCGGGATACAAAAGATCATTCACTTCCCGGAGAATTTCAGCCGGGGAACCACCAGCCCGAGCCACGGCGCGGATCAGCGTGCGCGTCTGGGCCATGAACATCCCTGCGCCGACACCTTTACCGGAGACATCACCAACAAGAAAGAACAACTCACCGTCCGGGCCGGAGAAAAAGTCATACAAATCACCTCCGACCTGCAGGGCAGGGTCGCAGACTCCGCAAAGGTCCATGCCGCTAAAGCGATCACCCGGCAAAAAGGCCTTCGGCAGCAGCCCGCGCTGCACCTCCAGAGCGATTTCGAGATCTCGCTGCTGCAAGGCATTGGCCACAGCGATCTCGGCTAGCTCCATCCGGCAAAGGGTGCCCGCAACCAGACCCGAGAAGTATTCAGCCAACGCTACATCAGCCATGGAGAAGCAATCACGACCGACAGGGTTGATGAACTCAATCACACCCCGACAGACATCACCATCCAGCAGCGGGACAGCAATCAGCGAATATGTGGTGTAGCCGGTTTCCCGATCAGCTTCAGC
>CAWUMD010000300.1:0-1988 GCA_963923365.1 uncultured bacterium | reverse complement strand
CCCCTTGGCCATCACCACCCCCAACCCGGACGCCCCCAACCGCTCCGGCAGCAGTGTCCACTGGGGATGAGCCTGCCGCCAGCCCACCAGAACGGTGACATCGGCGGCGATCGCCTGCACCTGACCGGCTTCCAGTTGCTGTCGGGCCTGGGCATAGTCGTTCACCGGCACCAGACTGAAGGGCAAGGCACTAGCCTGCAGGGCATCGAAGCTGCGCGAGTCCTGGAGGACCGCCACCCGCGGGCGGTCCGGCAGTTTGGCCACGGGGGCCGCCAGCAGACCGGTGGCGTCGAAATAGTAGGGACTGCTGAAACGCACCACCCGCTGACGAGCGGGGGTGATTCCCATCTGGGCGATCGCCAGATCGACCCGTTCGTCGATCACCGCCGCCAGACGGTCTGCGGTCCGCAGGGGCCTGAAGCGAACCGCCGACTCCGAACCCAGCAGGTCCTTCGCCAGCTGCCGGGCGATGTCCACTTCAAAGCCCTGCCACTCACCGGAGGCGTCCCGGCAGGCCAGGGGTTTGAGGCAGTCGAGGACCCCCACCTCCAGCCAGCCCCGCTGGCGGATCTGATCCAGATCCACCGCCACGGCAGGATCCGCAGAATTGCCAAAGAAAAAGGGGGCAGCCAACTGCCCCCCCAGCAGCAGCGACAGGGTGGCCAGATGGCGACGCCAGTGTCGTTGCTGTGTCATGTTCGTTGCTCGATTCAGGCGTTCTTCGCCAGGTCGACCACCGCCTTGAAGCTGTTGGGATCCAGGATCGCCATTTGGGACAGCATCTTGCGGTTGATCTGGATGTCGGCCTTCTTGAGAGCGCCGATCAGACGGCTGTAGCTGATGCCGTGGATACGGGCGGCAGCGTTGATCCGGGCGATCCAGAGGCGACGGAAGTCGCGCTTGCGACGACGACGGTCACGGTAGGCGTTGGTGAGCGCCTTCATGACTCGCTGGTTAGCAGTGCGGAAGAGTTTGGAGTGACCGCCCCGGAAGCCCTTCGCCAGCTTCAGGATCTTGTTGCGACGTTTGCGGGCGACATTACCCCGCTTCACTCGTGCCATGATTCAATCCTTCGGAAAAAGTTGTGGGATCTACGCCTTAGGCGTAGGGGAGCATCAGACGAACCCGTTCGGTGTCGGTTTCGTGCACCACAACCGCTTCGCTCAGACGGCGACGACGCTTGGGGCTCTTGTGCTCGAGCAGGTGGCTCTTGAAGGCTTTGCGGCGGATGAACTTACCGCTGCCGCTGGTGCGGAAGCGCTTAGCCGCTGCCTTGCGGGTCTTCAGCTTAGGCATGGCGAAATCAGAATCGAACAGCTTTCCACTATACCCTGCTGTCAAGCCCAATTCCAAGTACTTCGACCCGATGCAGGCACCGCCCCCGCCAGCGGTAGCCCGGGCGTTGAACCTTCACCTCAGTACCCACCGGCGGTTCCATCCCCTGACAGCACTGCCAGGTCGGGTCATAGGCGAGCAGTTCCCCCACCTGCCCCAGCACCTCGATCCCCCAGTTGGCCAGCACCTGATCCAGGGGACGCACCAAAGCCAGAATGTTGCGGGCGGGCAGCTGGGGATTGGCCTGGGCCGCCTGCACGGCCCGAGGCCAGTTCAGCAGCCAGGGTTCGAGCTGGGCCAGGGCAGCGGCCTCCCACTGCTCGCGCTGCCGATCGGCCCCCTGGGCCAACTGCTGCTGCAGCCGGTGACATTCCTGGCGCAGGGATTGCGAGGGATCCGGCTCCCCCAGCAGAGACGGGACCGAGGTGCCAACCAGCCGGGCCCAGCGCTGCAGATCGGCGTAGGGCCATTGATCCAGCGGACGTGATCGCAGCAGCCGCAGCCGGGAGGGGGTCAGATCCAGCCGCTGCGCCAGGCTCGCCCAGCTGGTGCAGCCCAGCTGATCCCGCAGGGCCCGCAACCCGGTGTCCGTATCCCTAACCATCGCTGCTCTACCGATGCACCTGCCATCCGATAGTAGTGAAGGAGTCCGG
>CAWUMD010000299.1:0-2002 GCA_963923365.1 uncultured bacterium | reverse complement strand
TCTACTCCTCCGGCATCTACGGCACCGACCAGGGAATGATTGCCCGACTGACGCCACTGTTCCGGCGCTATGGTGTCCAGCTCTACATCAACGGCCACGAGCACAATTACGAACGCACCCGGGTAATCGACGGCACCACCTATCTCTGCGTCGGTGCCGGAGCGGGGGTGCGCCCGGTCGGTACCACGGCGATCACCGCCAAATCCGCCAGCACCCTCAGCTTCGCGGCCCTGGAGATTTTCCCGGAGGAGATCCGCATCCAGGGAATCAGCAGCGAGGGGCAGGTCTTCGACGAGGGTGTGATTCGCCGTTAGGCGTCGAGGAAGGCCCCCAGCACCAACCGGAAACCCTCAGGGTCCTCCAGCATCGGGAAGTGACCCACCTGGGGCAGTACCCGGTGGTCGAGGCGCGGGTTGAGGGCCGCCGCTGCCGTGCCCAGCTCGGCGGGGATGATCCGATCGCACTGACCCGAGAGCAGCAGGGTGGGGCAGGCGATCGCCCCATAGGCCCGGGGCAGGGCGGCTGCCGTCTCCGCCGTGAAGCAGTCGCGCAGCGTACCGCTGGCGGCCCGTTCGTCCGCCCGCACGAAGTCCTCCAGAAAGGCCTGCTGCTCGGCAGCATCCAGGGGCCGGTGCAGAAAACGGGCCATGAACAGCGGCGCTATCCCCGGCACCCGGGGCAGCCAGGCAGGCCGCAGCCGCACGATGCCCTGGCTGAGGGTCTGGAACAGAGCGAAGGCCTGGGGCTGGTAGTCGAAGACGCCGCCACAGGTGAGCACCGCCCGGCAGATACCCTCGGGCCACTGCTCCAGCAGCAGGGCCGTCACCGAGCAGCCCATGGAGTGGGCCACCAGGGTTACTGGCCCCAGCCCCTGGGACTGCAGCAGCGCCCGCAGGTCGGCCGCGTAGGCCGTCAGCCGGAAGTCACCAGTCGCTGCCCGGTCGGCGGCCTCGCCGAAGCCGCACCAGTCGATGCGCAGGGGGTCATAGCGGTCCGCCAGGGCCTGTGCCGTCGATCGCCAATAGCGGCTGGACCCGCCCCAGCCGTGCAGGAAGACGAGCACCGGCTTGCCCGTGGGCTGACCGCTCGGGGTCTCCCAGCAACTCCAGAGCCGCTCCAGCCGGTCGATCGGTGTCATCCCCGCTTAGGCGGATTCCGGCGTGGGCAGAGAACTGGGGTGCACTAGAACGTCAGCACTGGAGCGCTTCTCGACCATCTCACGGGTGATCGTGCACTGCTTGACGTCCTTGCGCGAGGGCAGCTCGTACATCACGTCGAGCATGATTTCCTCGACGATGCCGCGCAGGGCCCGGGCCCCGGTCTTGCGCCGGTAGGCTTCCTTGGCGATCGCGGCGATCGCCTCCCGCTGGAATTCCAGTTCGACGCTGTCCATATGCATCAGCGTCTGATACTGCTTCACCAGCGCATCCTTCGGTTCGGTGAGGATGTCACTCAGAGCCTTTTCATCCAGGGGCTCCAGCACCGCCGTCACCGGCATCCGACCGATGAATTCCGGAATCAGACCGAAGCGGACCAGATCCTCCGGCTCCAGGTAGCGGAGCAGATCCGCCGCCTGTTTATCCCGGGGTACCTGCTGCTCACCCGTCTGAATGAACCCGATCGACTTCTGGCCGACCCGCCGCTCGATCAGCTTGTCGAGGCCGACAAAGGCACCGCCGCAGATGAACAGAATGTTGCGGGTGTCGATCTGAATGCAGTCCTGGTAGGGGTGCTTGCGCCCACCCTGGGGCGGCACGTTAGCCACTGTGCCTTCGAGCATCTTCAGCAGTGCCTGCTGCACGCCCTCACCCGAGACATCCCGGGTAATCGAGGGGTTCTCGCTCTTGCGGGCGATCTTGTCGATTTCATCGATGTAGATGATGCCGCGCTGGGCAGCCTCGACATCCAGATCCGCCACCTGCAGCAACCGCAGCAGGATATTCTCCACGTCCTCGCCCACGTAGCTGTCTCTTATACACATCTGACGCTGCCGACGATACTC
>CAWUMD010000298.1:0-2011 GCA_963923365.1 uncultured bacterium | reverse complement strand
GAGACCCCTGCTGGAAGACCAGCGACCCGGACTGGGAGAAGCGGGTGCGCCAGACCTACGCCGGTGAGCAGATCCGCCACCAGCGACCGGTCGACATCGAACTGCATGGCGCTGCCGGATTGCCCCTGACGGCGATCGCCCGTGACGCGGGCGGCCACATTGCCCAGGTCACATCGGAGTTGCTGCTGCGGGTGGCCGAGCAACGTCCGCTGACCGACGAGCGACTGCGGGAGCAGTTCGGGCGGCTGGGCGGCACGCCGTTCCGGTTGGGGGCGCTCGAAAATCGGCTCGAAGGCGAGCTGATCCTGCCGGTGAGTGAGCTGAATCGGCTGCGGCGATCGCTGGTGGAGCAGCTGGAGCAGCAGCGTCAGGCGGGCCATCGCTGGCAGCTACAGCCTCAATCGGTGCTGGCGTCCCTGCTGCCGAGCTCCAGCCCGAGCGTGACATCCGCACCGGAACTGGTGGTGCTGGCCCGCAGCGTCGACCAGCTGGTGACCCTGGCTCGCCTCGGGTGCGAGCAGGTCTACTGTGAATTCGAGGACCCGCGCCAGTATCGGGCGGCAGTGGAGCGGTTCCGGGCCGAAGCAGTGCCCCAGGCGGAGATCTGGGTGGCGCCTCCCCGGGTCTACAAGCCCGGCGAGACCTGGATTCTCGATCAGGTGCGACGCAGCGAGGCGGATGGCTATCTGGTCCGCAACTACGACCACCTGGATTACTTCCGGGGCGATCGCCGCCGTGGCGACTTCGCGCTCAATGTCGCCAATCCCCTGACGGCGGCCTACTGGATAGAGCGCTTCGGTCTGGAGGGGCTGACGATCTCCTACGACCTCGACGTCCGTCAGGTGGAGGCGCTGCTGGCCCAGACCCCGCCGGACTGGCTGGAGCTGACCCTGCACCAGCACATGCCGATGTTCCACATGGAGCACTGCGTCTTCTGCACTTTCCTTTCCGAGGGCCACGACTTCCGCGACTGCGGTCGGCCCTGCGAGACCCACGCGGTCAAGCTGCGCGATCGTGTCGGCACCGAGCATGTGCTGATGGCGGATGCGGGCTGTCGCAACACCCTCTACAACGGCACGGCCCAGACCGGCGCCGAGTATGCCGAGCGCCTACTGGGCCTGGGCCTGCGACGTTTCCGGGTGGAGTTCCTCGATGAATCCCCGGCGGTGGTGGAGCGGACCGTGGCCCGCTACCGGCAGCTGCTGGCAGGAGAACTGCGGGGCGATCGCCTCTGGAAGGAGCTGAAGCTCCAGAACCAGATCGGCATCACCCGCGGCACCCTGGCAGCGGATTAGGGTTCGGATTTCCCTCCAGGGGTGCTTCTGGCCAGTGCGGAGGGCTGATCTACAGTTTTGGGATACCGCCCAGGAATTCCCATGGCGATCACCGAAAAACCCACTCCGCCCAGCCGGAACCGCATCGTCAGTCTGGTGCTGTTTCTGGTGGGTATCTTCTTCCTGATCAGTGGCTTCATTCCCGGCTTCGGGACCCCACCGATTGCCCAGGTTCCCTACAGCCTGTTCATCAAGCAGGTGGATGACGGTCAGGTCTCCCGGGCCTACATCACCCAGGAGCAGATCCGCTACGAACTCAAGGGCGTTGACGAAAAGCCCGGCGACATCCTGACAACAACTCCGATCTTCGATCTGGAGCTCCCCCAGCGCCTGGAAACCAAGGGCGTCGAATTCGCGGCGGCCCCTCCCAGCAAGGGCAACTGGTTTACCACGCTGCTGGGCTGGGTGGCCCCCCCCCTAATTTTCGTAGCCGTGCTGCAGTTCTTTGCCCAGCGCCAGATGGGGGGCACCCAGGGGGCGCTGTCGTTCACCAAGAGTCGGGCCAAGGTCTACGTCGAAGGGGATGACACCAAGACCACCTTCAAGGATGTGGCGGGGGTCGAGGAAGCGAAGGTGGAACTCGAGGAGATTGTCGAGTTTCTCAAGTTCCCGGACCGCTACCAGGCGATCGGGGCCAAGATTCCCAAGGGCGTGCTGCTGGTGGGTCCCCCGGGGAC
>CAWUMD010000297.1:0-2026 GCA_963923365.1 uncultured bacterium | reverse complement strand
CCCCGCAGGAACTCGGGGGTTTCCATGATCCGCTGGTGGAAGTTGATCGTGGTCGGCAGGCCAGTGATCGCGCATTCGCGCAGGGCCCGCTTCATGCGCAGGATCGCCTCGTCACGGGTGCGGCCCCAGACGATCAGCTTGCCGATCAGCGAGTCGTAGTAGGGCGGAATCTCGTAGTCGGTGTAGCAGTGGGAGTCCATGCGCACACCGGGGCCACCGGGAGCCAGGTAGCCGCTGATCCGGCCGGGGTTGGGGCGGAAGTTGAATTCCGGATCCTCGGCGTTGATCCGGCACTCAATGGCGTGGCCCCGCAGCTGGATGTCCGCCTGGCGGAAGGTGAGGGCATCGCCCTGGGCCACCTTGATCTGCTCGGCGATCAGGTCCAGGCCGGTGACCATCTCTGTCACGGGATGCTCCACCTGGATGCGGGTGTTCATCTCCATGAAGTAGAAGTTGCCGCTCTGGTCGACCAGGAACTCGACCGTCCCGGCGCCGACGTAGTTGATCGCTTTGGCGGCCAGCACGGCGGCATCGCCCATGCGCTGACGCAAATCAGCGGTCAGGGCCGGGCTGGGAGCTTCCTCCAGCAGCTTCTGGTGACGGCGCTGGATCGAGCAGTCGCGCTCGCCCAGGTGAACGACGTTGCCGTAGCTGTCGGCGATGATCTGGAACTCGACGTGGCGGGGCCGCTCGATGAATTTCTCGATGTAGAGGCCGGGGTTGCCGAAGGCAGCTTCCGCTTCGCCCTGGGCCGCCAGGAACAGCTTCTCGAGGTCACCGGCCTCCTTGACCAGTCGCATGCCGCGTCCGCCACCCCCGGCGGTGGCCTTGACCATCACTGGGTAGCCGATCTCGGCGGCGAGGCGGGCCGCCTGCTCGACGTCGGTGACCAGACCGTCACTGCCGGGCACGGTGGGAACGCCCACCCGCTGCATCGTCTCCTTGGCAGTGGACTTGTCGCCCATGGCCCGGATGGCCTCTGGGGAGGGGCCGATGAAGGCAATCTTGTGGTCGGCGCAGATCTCGGCGAAGCGGGCGTTCTCCGCCAGGAAGCCGTAGCCGGGGTGGATGGCGCTGGCGTTGTGGGTCAGGGCCGCGGCGATGATGTTGGGGATGTTCAGGTAGCTCTTGCCGCTGGCCGGTTCACCGATGCAGACGGCTTCGTCTGCCAGCTGCACGTGCAGGGTGTTGCGGTCCACGGTGGAGTGGACGGCGATGGTGCCGATCCCCAGCTCTTCACAGGTCCGCAGGATCCGCAGCGCGATTTCGCCCCGGTTGGCAATCAGGATCTTGGAAAAACGCATGCTCTTGGGTCGCTCCGACAGCCGTCCCAGGCCCGTTTTGCCGCCCGGACTGACATTGAATCCTATCACGCAGCCCCTCGCCCCCTTCCCAGCCCGGGGGGAATGCGCTAGGGTACTAAAGCGTCGGTTTTCGATGCCCACATGCGGATGTGGTGGAATCGGTAGACACGCACGTTTGAGGGGCGTGTGACTTACGTCATGCGAGTTCAAGTCTCGCCATCCGCACTGAACGCCAGCGCGCACGTCCTTTGGGAGGTGCGCGCTTTGCGTTGAAGGCGATCGCGGGTGCGAGACTGAAGGGGTTGCTGCGTCCGGCGATCGCCCTATGCCCCCCGCTGACATCCTGATTCTGGCCAACGGTGCGGGGGAGGTCAGTACCTGGGTGCGACCGGTGGTGCGGGAACTGCGGCGGCAGTACGGCGAGGACCGGCGCCAGCTGCGGATTTCCCTGGTGCTGATTCCCGATGCCAATGCCTCCGGTCAGGAGGTGGCGGTGGCGCGGCGATTCCCCGAGATTGACCGCATTCAGGCGGCGCGGCACTTCTGGCCCTTCCTGCTGCGGGGCCGGACGGCTGAGCGCTGGGACTGGCGTTCCAAGGGTGTAGTGGTCTTCCTGGGCGGGGACCAGCTGTTCGCGGTGCTGGCGGCGAAGCGTCTGGGCTACCGCTGTGTGCTCTACGCCTGTCTCTTATACACATCTCCGAGCCCACGAGACCAGAGAG
>CAWUMD010000296.1:0-2072 GCA_963923365.1 uncultured bacterium | reverse complement strand
AGGTCGCCTCCGGGCCTGATAATGGGCGCCATTGCTCTCCGGTGTCCCAATGTCCCGACGCGCCTCGGTCCCCAAGCGTCTTGAACTGTTCTTTGAAGGCTTTCTCTGGAACTTCCGGCTGGTGGCTCTGGTGCCGGTAGTGTTCGGCATCCTCGGCACCCTGCTGCTGTTCTGGTCTGGCAGCCAGGAGGTGCTCAAGGGGATGTGGGAGATGCTACGTCCGACTCCCGTGTACACTCATGTCCTGGGAAATGTGATCGGTGGTGTCGATCTCTACCTGATCGGCATCGTGCTGATGCTGTTCAGTTTCGGGATCTACGAACTGTTCATTTCCGAGATCGACTTCCAGCTGATCGCCGGGCGGGACTGGCCGAGTCTGGAGATCCGCTCCCTAGAGGAATTGAAGGAGAAGCTGCTCAAGTCGACGGTGCTGGTGCTGATCGTCAGCTTCTTCAAACAGGTGATTGAGGAAGAACCCTCCTCCTATCTGGAATGTTTGGCCCTGGCGGGGTCGATTCTGCTGCTCTCCCTCAGTGGCTACCTGCTGCGGGCGGGTAAGGGCGGCGACCACTGAGCCACGGCGCTCAGGCTTCCTCGGCGGCGTGGTAGGAACTGCGCACCAGCGGCCCGGAGCGGACATGGCTGAAGCCCAGCTCCCGGGCGATCGCCCCCAACCGCTCGAACTCTTCCGGGGTCCAGTAGCGGCGCACCGGCAGGTGCTCCAGGGAGGGGCGCAGGTACTGACCGAGGGTGAGGCGATCGCAGCCCACCGCCCGCAGATCCCGCAGCGTGGCGATCAGTTCGTCCTCGCTTTCGCCGTGGCCCAGCATCAGGCCCGACTTGGTCGGCAGATCCGGCTGCAGCTCCTTGGCCAGGGCCAGCAGCCGCAGGGAACGGTCGTAGCGGGCTCCGCGGCGCACCACTCCCTGCAGCCGCTCCACGGTCTCCAGGTTGTGGTTGAAGCAGACGGGCTCGCCCGCCAGCACGGTCTCCAGCCGCTGCTGCTGGATGGTTTTCGCCCGCTCCGGGTCCGGTTCACCGCCCCAGAAGTCGGGAGTCAGTACTTCGATGCGGGTGTGGGGCGATCGCGCCCGGATGGCGACCATGGTGCGGCGGAACCAGTCGGCCCCCTGGTCCGGCAGATCGTCGCGGGTGACGGAGGTGAGCACGCAGTAGTCGAGCCCCAGCAGCGCCACCGACTCAGCCACCTTCTCCGGTTCATCCGGATCCAGGGGCATGGGGGCGTGGCCCTTGTCCACCTGGCAGAAGCCGCAGCTGCGGGTGCAGACCGGGCCCATCAGCAGGAAGGTGGCGGTGCCCCGGGCGTAGCATTCGCCCCGGTTGGGGCAGCGCCCCTCCTCACAGATGGTGTGGATGCTGCGCTGCTTGATGATCTGCTGCACCCGGGACAGTTCGCTGGCCCGGCCGATGCGGGGGCGCAGCCAGTCCGGCAGGGGTTGCAGCTCCTGGGTCATCGGGATATCTCTCGCTGGGGGCATTCTAACGGCGCAGCCTGATGGCTTCGGAAGCCTTGATGCCGTGATCAGCGCCCCCTCCCGCATTCTGGTGATTGATGACAGCCGGGCCGTTCGCTCCTTGGTGAAGATGATGCTGCCCGAGAGCTGTCAGGTACTCGAAGCCCGGGATGGCGAGGAGGGGTTGCAGCGGATGCGGGAGGCCCCCCCCGAGCTGGTGATCCTCGATTTCCTGATGCCGATCCTCGGCGGCTGGGAGGTGCTGCAGGCAATGCAGACGGACCCGGCCCTGAGCCGCCTGCCGCTGGTGATCATGTCCGGGCGGCGGGAGGAGGTGACCGAGCGCTGTCACGAGCCCTTCTCGCGCTTCGCCTTCCTGGGTAAGCCCTTCGAGGCGGCGGAACTGGAGCAGGCGATGCAGACCGCGATCGCCCTGGCTGCCCGTCTCGGAGCGGCACCCCCGCGGGCTGCTGCTCCCCTCGCTGCTCCCCAGTCCACCCCGGAGATGGTTCCAGCGGTTTTCCCGCCGGAGCCCGGTGCCGTAGCGGCGGATGAGGCCCTGGCGGATCTGAAGACCCGGGGGGCCCATCTGGAGCA
>CAWUMD010000295.1:0-2096 GCA_963923365.1 uncultured bacterium | reverse complement strand
TGCTGTTCCTGGCGGTGCCGCGCCTGCCGCCCCTCTGGAACCTGCGCCCCCCCAGTGCCTCGGCTACAGGTCTGAGCGATCGCGTCGACCCAGGCAGCATCAGCCGTCTGGCCCGCTCTGGGGCGATCGCCTTCCGCTTCACCCTCGAGGGCACAGCCCCGCCGCCGCCCCTCTACTGGCGCAGCATGGTGCACGAGCAGTTCGACGGCCGCGCCTGGCTGCGAACTGTGGAACCGGCCACGCGCCTGCAACCCACATCCGGCGGACGCCCCTACAGCGTGCTGCTGGCCGATAGCCGTTCCCCCTGGCTGGTCAGTCTCGACTACAGCCGCGCCGACTCACCCCAGATCCGTGAAACCGCCGACGGCAGCTTCGAACGCCTGCCGGGGCAACCAGATCTGCGTCGTTACGAGGGGCGGCAGTCCGACGATCCGCGCTGGCTACCACCGCCCCGCAACCTGGAGGCGCTGCTGGCCCTGCCCCCCGGCAATCCCCGGGCGATCGCCCTCGCCCAGGGTTGGCGGCAGCAGTACGCCGACCCGGCCCAGCGGCTGGTGGTGGCCCGGGACTGGTTCCGCCGCAACGACTTCCGCTACACCCTGCGTCCGCCCCGCCTGGGCAGCGACCCGGTGGACGACTTCCTGTTCCGCAGCCGCCGGGGCTTCTGCGAACACTACGCCAGTAGCTTCACCACGCTGATGCGGGCGGCGGGGGTTCCGGCGCGGGTGGTGAGCGGCTACCTGGGCGGCGAGTTCAACCGCAGCGGTGGCTTCTACGAGGTGCGCCAGTACGAGGCCCATGCCTGGAGCGAGGTCTGGCTGGGCGATCGCTGGCAGCGGGTCGACCCGACCACCTGGGTGGTACCCGAGCGGGAGAGCGGGGATCTGGCCGACAGCCTCGACGGTGCGGATCGAGCGGAACTGCCGTCCCTGGCCCTGGGGGACGGACTGGGCTGGTGGCACCAGCAGCTTTCCGCCCTCGACTACCGCTGGAGCCTCTGGGTGCTGGGCGCCAGCGCCGAACAGCAGCTGCAGCTTTGGCAGCAGTGGCTGCCCTGGCTCAATCCCCACGCCTGGACCTCCCATCTGGTGCTGCTGCTGGTGGGGGCTCTGGGGGTAGGGCTGGTGAGCTGGCTACTGCGATCGCGTCCCACCGGCAGCCCCCTGCAGCGAGCCTGGAGGCGCCTGGAAGCGCAACTGGCGCGGCGGGGCTTCCGGCGTCAGCCCGGTGAGGCGGAAGGGCCCTATCTGCAGCGGGTCTCAGCCCAGTTGCCCCCCGAACAGGCCGCAGCTCTGCAGACCCTGGGCGACCTCTACCAGCGCGGCCGCTACGGCGATCGCCTGCCCTCCGACTGGCGCCGTCGCTGGCGAGAGCTGCAGCGCCGTCTCTAATCGAAGCGCCAGTCCTCGTAGTGCTCGAAGGGCTGATGAATCCAGGCCGCTTCGGACATCGCCACGGCCCGGTAATCCGGCACGAACTGCGACTGCGGTTTCTGCCAGAGCACGGCGGTGCGCACCTGCTGGCGCGGGCAGGCATGGTGCTGCTCCAGCCAGTCGAGGGTAGCGATCAGGGTCGCCCCCGAGTCCACCAGATCGTCCACCAGCAGCAGGTTCGGGCCCAGGCGATCGCCGGTAAAAGTGAGGCCAGAGCTGAAGCGCAGATCCCCCTGGCGATGGTCGCCGTCGTAGGACTGCACCGCCAGAATCGCCAGGGGCACGGCAAACATCCGGCTGAGCACGTCCCCGACCCGCAGTCCCCCCCGGGCCAGACAGAGCACCTGGTCGAAGCGCCAGCCATCCCGGTGGATCTGCGCGCCCAGACTTTCGATCAGACGGTGGTACTCGTCCCAGCTGACGCGGAGTTCGCTCACAGGGCCTCCAGCCGCCGCTTCACTTCCTGAATGTCCTGCCACATCAGCCACTTGGGGCTGCCCTTCTCCCGCGACTGGTTGCGCAGCAGGTAGGCCGGGTGGAACACCGGCATGCAGGGGCGGCCCTCGTACTCCAGCCAGAGGCCACGGATCTTGGTGATCCCCCGCTTGTCCCCCAGCAATCCCTGAACCGCCGTGGCCCCCGCCAGCAGAATCATCGCCGGGT
>CAWUMD010000294.1:0-2128 GCA_963923365.1 uncultured bacterium | reverse complement strand
CCATAGTCCTGGCGGCGATCGCCCTCGGACCAGTCGGCGGGCCACCAGCGTTGGGGGGGCAGATCCTCCAGTTCCAGGCGGCGGATGCGCGTTACCCCGGCCTGGCGGATGCCCTCCGCCAGCTGCTGCAGATCGGCATAGCGGAACGCCGGATTGCCCTCGCCCCGGATCCGCAGCACCGCCTGGTCTGCATTGCCCTCCAGCCACCAGACCTCGGTGCCGAGGGTGCTGCTGACCGGCAGATTGGCCAGCAGCACCGCGCTGGTGACCAGTTTCTGGGTCGAGGCCGGAATGAAGGCGCGATCGGCTTGAAAGCTGGCCAGGGTCCGACCATCGAGGCGACTGACCCGCAGGCCCCAGCGGCTACTGCCATCGATGCTGCGGAGCAGGGCGTTCTGCAGCTGGTCCGGACAGAGGCCCGCCCGGGCCGCCGGGGTCACCAGCAGACAGGCCAGACCGACGACGATGGGCCACTGGGGGCGATCGCGCATGGGTGGAGTCCTCTCAGAGACGAAAACAGCGGTCACCGCTGGGGTAACCGCTGTCGCTGGGCCTATCGTCGCCTTAGCGGACGGCGGGCTGGAACTCAGTGGAGTCGATGGGCTTCATCAGGTACAGCTTCAGGAACTGCACACCGTTGGCCACGTAGTAGGGCAGCTTACGCAGGGTCTTGATCGGCTCGGGGGTGCCGGACTCGTCGATCTGCTCCAGCTTGGCATTGTTCACCAGACAGGCTTCCAGACGCTGGTAGAACTTGGGATTGTCCACATCCAGCACCACGGGGAAGATGCGGGCCGAGGTCTCATTGGTCCTGGCGATCACTTCCCGGTCGTACTCGCGGGCATCCAGACCCAGGGTTTCGTAGAAGTCCCGGCGCTGGACATCGCGGATGAACATGGTGGCGAACACCGCCAGCAGGAAGAAGCGGCACCAGAGGCGGGCCTTCCAGCCGCGTACGGTGTCGGGCTGGGCCTTCATCAGGGCATCGAAGAAGTCGCCGTGGCGGTTCTCGTCCTGGCACCAGTTCTCGAAGAACTTGAAGATCGGGTACTTGCGGTACTCGGGGTTCTTCTCGAGGTGGCGATAGATCGTGATGTAGCGCCAGTAGCCGATCTTCTCGCTCAGATAGGTGGCGTAGAAGATGTATTCCGGCTTGAAGAAGGTGTAGTTCTTATTGGCGGTCAGGAAGCCGAGGTCCAGCTGCATCCCGAAGTCGCTCATCGACTTGTTCAGGAAGCCGGCGTGGCGGGCCTCATCCCGGGCCATCAGGTCGAAGCCTTCGGCCAGCAGGGGGTTGCGGTCCTTGATCTTGCGGCTCAGTTCCTTGTAGAGCAGGAAGCCGGAGAATTCCGAGGTGCAGGACTGCTCGAGGAACTCGATGAACACCTGCTTGGTCTTGGGATCGAGGTCGTCGGCGGAACCGTCGAACTCGGGGGTGCGCACGAAGTGGTGGCGATTGTAGTCAGCCTTGAACTCCTCGATGATCGCCCGCATTTCGTCTTCGTTGGGCGACAGGTCCATCTTGGCCATCGCTTCGAAGTCGGTGGTGTAGAAGCGAGGCGTGAGGATCGTTTCCTTGGCCGGTGCCTTGATGCCCGGGCGGATCTGATCCGCGGTCGGCTTTTGCAGAGAATCAACCATGGCGCTCAGTGCATGCGTGCGGGATAGGCAGGTCCGGCCGCGGACACTGCTTGAACCAGTCTATCAACGGGCTCTGGAGCCGGGCCGGGGTTTCGGTAACGGTTTGCAACAGTGATCGGCTCAGTTCAGACCCAGCCATTTCTGGCCGTTGAGCCGACGGCTGACCCAGAAGGTGATCAGATCGAGGGTGATCTTCTTCTCGTCGATCAGGAAGGCTTCCAGCTGACTGGGTTCCACGCCCCCTTCCGCCAGGGCGAACACCTTGGGCGCGGTCAGATTCTCCTGGCTGAAGCCGATCAGAAAGCGGCGTTGTCCGCCGGCCCAGAGGCCGCGCACCTGCCAGCAGCGATCGCCGGTGATCGGCAGCGGGCGTTCCTCGAAGCTCAGCTGCAGGTCGGTGATGCCGCCCTTCTCCAGGCTTGCCTGAATACCCGGTAGCAGGTCCTGGGTGACGAACTCCTGGAACGGCTTGTCCTCCTTGGCTGGA
>CAWUMD010000293.1:0-2141 GCA_963923365.1 uncultured bacterium | reverse complement strand
CGGGCCTTGGCCTCCACCGTTGCGGCAAACACCTGCCGGATCGGATCGAAGGCGCCGGTGTAGGTGGCGGGGTTGGAGCGGGGTGTACGACCGATGGGGGACTGGTCGATCACGATCACCTTGTCGATCCCTGAGATGCCCTTGAGCGCCTCCAGACCGCTGGGGAAGGGCACCTTCAGCCCCAGCTCGTGCTCCAGGGCCGGGTGCAGCAACTCGTTAATCAGTGTCGACTTGCCCGACCCCGAGACCCCGGTGACCACCACCAGCTTCCCCAGGGGAATGTCCACCGTCAGGTCCCGGAGGTTGTTGCGGCAGGCCCCCGCCAGCGTCAGGCTGCGGCCATTGCCCTCCCGGCGTTGCTCTGGGGTGCGGATGCGCCGCCGCCCTGAGAGATAAGCCCCGGTGAGCGACTCCTCGCTGGCCAGCAGCGTCTTCAGGTCGCCCTGGGCAACGATACGACCGCCGTGCACCCCAGCCCGTGGACCGATGTCGACGATGTGGTCCGCCAGCCGGATGGTGTCCTCGTCGTGCTCGACCACAATCAGAGTGTTGCCCAGGTCCCGCAGACGGGTCAGGGTCTCCAGCAGCCGGTCGTTATCCCGCTGGTGCAGGCCGATACTCGGCTCGTCGAGGACGTAAAGCACACCGGTGAGCCCTGCTCCGATCTGGGTGGCCAGCCGGATGCGCTGGGCTTCGCCGCCACTCAGAGTCATGGCGGCCCGGTCCAGACTGAGGTAGTCGAGGCCGACGTCCACCAGAAAGCGCAGGCGGGCCCGGATTTCCTTCAGCACCAGATCGCCGATCTGTCGCTGGCGATCGCCCAGCAGCGGCACCTCGCCGTCGCTGCCCATCAGCCGTTCGACCCGGCGCAGGCTTTCGCGCACCGACACCTCCGTCAGGTCGACGATCCGGTAGGAACCGACACGCACCGCCAGGGCTTCCGGTTTCAGCCGCTGACCCCGGCAGCAGTCGCAGGGCTGGTCCACCAGATACTTCTCCAGCTTCTGCTTGAAGCTCTCGGAGCTGCTGTCGCGGTACTGGCGCTCGAGAATCGGCAGCACCCCCTCGTAGGCGCGGGTGACGGTGCGCCGCTGGCGGAAGCGGGAGTCGGACTCGATCGGAATCTCTCGGTCGCTGCCCTCAAGCACAATCCGCTGCTGCTCGGCGGTAAGGCTTGCCCAGGGCTGGTTGATCTCGAAGTCGTAGGCCTGACCGACGCTGTAGAGCAGCGAGAAGTAGTAGCTGTGGTCCTTCTCGGCCCAGGGGGCGATCGCCGCGTAGACCGGCAGCTTCGGGTCCGGCACCACCAGATCGGCACTGAAGCGGCGCAGGCTGCCCAGACCATGGCAGTTGCCGCAGGCCCCGTAGGGACTGTTGAAGGAGAACAGGCGCGGCGACAGCTCATCCACCACCGCTCCGTGCTCGGGGCAGGCAAAATTCTCCGAGAACACCAGGTCCTGAACACCGCCGTAGCTGGCTCCGGCCTCGGCGGCCTGGGGTAGACCGGGCAGGGGTACCACCGTCCCGCTGGAGTCCGGCAGCACCTCGATGATCACCAGCCCCTCGGAACGCTTCAGGGCGGTGCTGAGAGAATCCACCAGCCGCTCCTGCAGCCCCGGTTTGAGCACCAGCCGGTCCACCACCACCTCGATGCTGTGGCTGTGGTTCTTGTCCAGCTCGATGCTGTCGCTCAGGTCCCGTACCTCGCCGTTCACCCGCACCCGCACGAAGCCCTCGGCAGTGAGGGCCGAGAGCAGCTTCCGGTGGGTGCCCTTCTTGCCCCGCACCACCGGCGCCAGCACCTGGAAGCGACTGCGCTCCGGCAGTTCCAGAATCCGGTCCACCATCTGGTCGATAGTCTGGGGGGCGATGGAGCGATCGCAGTGGGGGCAGTGGGGCTCCCCGGCCCGGCCGAACAGCAGCCGCAGGTAGTCGTAGATTTCGGTCACCGTGCCGACGGTGGAGCGGGGGTTGTGGCTGGTGGACTTCTGGTCGATGGAGATGGCCGGGCTGAGGCCCTCGATCGCATCCACATCCGGTTTGTCCACCTGCCCCAGAAACTGGCGGGCGTAGGCCGACAGCGACTCGACGTAGCGCCGTTGCCCCTCGGCGAAGATCGTGTCGAAGGCGAGGGAGGACTT
>CAWUMD010000292.1:0-2212 GCA_963923365.1 uncultured bacterium | reverse complement strand
CGAGCCCTGCAGATGATTGCCACCCTGCAGCAGGACGGCATGCTCTGGTAGGTTCGCACTCTCTCAATAGCAACCATTGAAAGCCGAAACACCTGATGACAAAGGGTTTCGGCTTTCGCGCATTTACCGGCGATCGCCCCCCGCGAATCCGAATGGTTACGGTACGGTTAGGAGAAGGTTGCGGCGATCGCCGTTTCCCTGATTGGTTCGTCTGAGGAGATCCCGCCGCGATGACGCTGGAGACCCTGGAATTCGTCATCCATCCGGATGGACGGATCGAGGAAAAAGTCACGGGTATCATCGGCCGCTCCTGCGCGGAGGTTACCACCGCGATTGAGGAGCAGCTGGGTCGGGTGGTCACCCAGACACCGACGTCCGAATTCTTTGCCGAGGCGACGGTCTCGGCTGACAGTACGGTTGCCCAGGCCCAGCCCGGCGCCTGGTAGACCGCTTGCAGACCTGGTTGTCGAGTTCGCCACATTCGCCCTATGTCTCACTTCAGCCACATCAAGACCCAGATCCGTAACCTCGAAGGCCTGCAGGTCGCTCTCAGCGACCTGGGTCTGGACTGGAAGTCCGGTCCCACGCCCGTGCGCGGCTACCAGGGACAGACCAGCGACGCTGCCGTGGCGATCGCCCAGGACAACGGCTACGACATCGGCTTCCGCTGGAACGGCCAGGAGTACGAACTGGTGGCCGACCTGCAGTATTGGCAGCAGCCCCTGACCGTGGACCGCTTCCTGGCCCAGGTGAGTCAGCGCTACGCCGTGCACACCGTGCTCAGCACCAGCGCCGCCCAGGGCTTCCAGGTGAGCGAGCAGCAGCAGAACGCCGACGGCTCCATCCGTCTCGTGGTCCAGCGCTGGAACGGCTGATGCCGACCCCCGAGGAGCTGAACCCGGCCACCCCGATCCGCTCCGGTCTGGAGCCGGAACTGGGTGGCTTCCTGCGTCTGGGCGAGACCCGCAGCGGTCTGGAGCCGGAACTGGGGGGCATCCTGCGCCAGAACGCCGTCTGGGTGGATGAGCAGACCTGCATCGGCTGCCGCTACTGTGCCAACGTCGCCACCAACACGTTCTATATCGAGCCGGACTACGGCCGTTCCCGGGCCATCCGCCAGAACGGCGACCCCGAGGACCTGATCCAGGAAGCGATCGACACCTGTCCTGTGGACTGCATCAGCTGGGTCCCCTACGCCGACCTGCGCCAGCTGGAAGCGGAACGGCGCGAGCAGGAGATCGTCCCCCTCGGCTTTCCCCAGCCCCCCCGCCGTCGCCGCCGGAAATCACCATGACCCATCGCCGCCTGGCCCTCCTCGCCACCCTGGTCCTGAGTGCCGCGACGCCGGGGTGGGCCGCCCCGGCGCCCCTCATCCCCCTGGCCCGTCCGGACGGCCAGAACCGCCTCTGGCAGAGTCGGGAGCGAGCAGACTATGGACCCCTGGCCCAGGAATTCCTCACCCAGGCCAATCTGGCCTACTGCGGCGTCGCCAGCTCCGTGATGGTGCTCAACAGCCTGGACATTCCGGCCCCGGCAGCAGCAGGTTATGGGGCCTACCGCTTCTGGACCCAGGAGAACTTCTTCGACGACCCGGCTACCCGGGCCGTGCTGCCGCCGGAGACCGTAGCCCGTCAGGGCATGACCCTCGACCAGTTGAGTGCCCTGCTGGCCAGTCATGGGCTGGAAGTGGAACGCACCTACGCTGCTGACCTCAGCCTTGAGCAGTTCCGGCAGGTGGTCCGCCGCAACCTCGCCCAGGGTGGCGATCGCCTGCTGGTCAACTACTACCGACCCCTGGTCGGCCAGGAGGGTGGCGGTCATATCTCTCCCCTGGCGGCCTACAACGCCGAGGGCGATCGCATTCTGCTGCTGGACGTCGCCCGCTACCGCTACCCCTCGGTCTGGATCCGCACCGAGGACCTCTGGCAGGCAGCCCGGGCCGTGGACAGCAGCTCCGGTCGCAGCCGGGGGCTGGTGAGCATCCGCAGCCGTCGTCCCGCCCCCTAGAGGGTCGGGGTCAGACTGCCGTCGGTTGGTTGACCTGGGCAATGCGGGAGGGGATAAAGCGATCCATCCACGTCTCCAGGTAGGCCCGGTTCTGCTGCTGCTGCTCGGGATCCGCGGTGGGCATCGATGCCGGGGCCAGCCCCTTGAGCGCCGCCGTGGTCACGCAGAACATCGACTTCTGGAAGCTTTCGCAGATCTGCACCCG
>CAWUMD010000291.1:0-2222 GCA_963923365.1 uncultured bacterium | reverse complement strand
GCACTACAAGTCCCTGGCGCGCCAAAGCGCCCTGCTGCCCGACCGCAACGACCGGCGCCGTCAGTGGGTCGCCTACATCCGCTACCAGATCGAGACCGGCCAGCTGGGCCGCAGAATGCCTGACGCATGACCACGCCATCCCCGAATCAGCCCTACGCCCAGGTGCATCTGACCGCGAAGGAGATCCGCATCCTCATCTGGTCCGTGAAGCGGGCGATCGCCACGCTGGAGATGCCGGTGATGCCAGACAACCCAACGCCCGAGGAGATGGAGCGGTTCCGGCAGGAGCAATGGCGGTACGCGGATGCCCACACCCAGGCCGAGAAACTGGTGCAGTTTCTGTCGGGCTGCATTGTCGAAGCGCCGCAGCTGAGGACCGGCAATGACGGGGCAGCGGCCTGAGCGCATCCCGGTGATGCTCTTTCCGATGGAAGTGCGGCTCCTGGCGCTGCTCTGCTCCTCGGCTGCCGAGAAGGTCGATGACCCCGGCGTTCGGGAGGTGATCAGCGACCTCGGGCATCTTCTGGCACGTCAACTGCACCGTCGATGACCCGATCCGTTTCAACCCCGCCGGAGCATTCCCGCACCGTTCAGGCCATTGTGCCGGAGCGTCTGTACCGCTGGCTCTATGGGCAGGCCACGGCCCGCCAGCAATCGATCAGCGGCTACGTCCGCGACCTCATCCAATCCACGAAGGACAACCATGGGAGCTGAGTATCGTCTCGGCAACGGCACCATCCGCCGCAGCAAGTCCGAGAAAGGGGCGCCCTACTGGGGGCGCCTGCGGATCACCCCGCAGCAGCTGGCAACCCTGATCGCCTGGAGCGACCAGAACACGCCGCAGTCGTACCACGACGAAATCTACTGGGAACTCGACATCGCCGCCTGGCTCAGGGACGGCCAGGAGGGCGAGAAGTTCTTCAGCCTGGTGATTGAGGAGCCCTACAAGTCGCAGAAGGTCGAGGTCGGTTCGGTGCCGATGGTGCCAGGACGCGGCCCTGCCCCTCAGCCTGCGCCTGCTCCGGCGCCCACGCCTGCGCCGGCCCCTGCGGTTGCCGCTGCTGCACCCGTGGCGCAGCAGGGCGGCCTGGACCTCGACCGGACGCCGTTCTGATGATTGCCCGAGCTGAACCGCTGCCCATCGGCAGCCGCGTCTGCAAGACGCCCAACTGGGAGGCCGTCTCCTCCAGCTACTGCGGCACCACGACCTCGGAGGTCTACCACCACAAGAACGGCTACTACGTCGATGTCTGCTTCGATGCGCGGCCCCATCGAGCGGAGCCCGTCCACCTCTGCCGCCTGCGCAAGCTGCGCGAGGAGTAAGCCCATGCCGGAGATCGAAGCCTGTCCCTGCTGCGGCAGCCGCAGCATCATCAACCGGGCCGAACGGGTCCAGTCCAATGGCATCCGCGTCGGTGCCGGTCGCTGCTTCAGCTGCGCCTTCAGCTGGTCCACCCTCAACGGTCGGGTCAGCGAGAAAAGCGCCAAGAACATCGAAGCCCACCGCCGCCTGCGGCTCACCAGCTGTTACCGCTACTGACGATGGAGCCGCTGGAGCGTGCCCTGCGGCAGGCGCATGGGCTGGTGCCGGGGTTCCCGGATCCCGGTGAGCCCCGCATCTCGCCCGAGGAGCGGCGTCGCCGCGCCCAGCTGCGGCTCGATGCCCTCACCCGCTACCACCAACTCGCAGAAGAACGCCGCCATGCAGAAGAACGAATGCCCGGCCTGCCACCGCTGCCAGCCGATCCGCCTGACGAAGAACTTCAATTCTGGCCTTGAGTGCGGCTCCTGGCTGTGCGCCAACTGTGGCTTTGAGTGGGACTCCCTCAACGGCTACCCAATCCGCCGTTCGGTCGCTGCGGCAATTTCCTACAGGCGGACCCACCGCTTCGCCGCGCTGACTTTTGGACAACGACCGGATGCCTGCTGACCCGCTCTACACCAAGCCGTCCGAGTTTCGCGGGCGGGCCTGCGTCTACCACCGCTACAGCGGCGCCTACGTCGGCACCCTCCACGACTGGGGGAACGGCTACTGGCAAGTGGTGGATGTGGTCCGCCCCGGCGGGACGCTTGAGCAGCCCCAGAACGCCATCTATCCCTCCCAGGACGCGGCGATCGCCGCCCTCTGGGATACCTATCGGCAGGAGCGGTGATGACCACAACCCCGCCATCGCCCTTCCCCCTTGCCAAGCTGCGGCAGCCACAGCAGCGGCCCGCTAACC
>CAWUMD010000290.1:0-2240 GCA_963923365.1 uncultured bacterium | reverse complement strand
CTTGCTGTCGCTGGCGAGGGCACCGCCGGCATCTGCGTAGTAGCCCCGGCAGCCGCGGCTGATGTTGTAGGCCAGGGCCGCTGAGTAGCTGGCGACCCCGACGTGGCGCTCAGGGAATCGCGAGAGGTAGTACGCGGGGAACAGCTTCGACGCCAGGGCCGTCTTGCCGTGGCGCGGCGGCATGAAGATCATCAGCCGGTCGATGCTGCCATCGACTACCGCCTCCAGGGCGATCGCCAGCCGTTCGCAGTGCGGATACCAGATGAAGCTGGGGTCCACGCGGCTGACCCACTCGCGGAAACCCAGGCTCGTGCGGGCCACGGCGGACCCAACGCCCTGGGACGGCGGCGGCTGGAACAGCGGGGCATGGCCCTGCCACGCAAACAGGCTCACTCCGCCACCCGCGTCAGCTTCGCCATCGCGTTGAGGGCGGCGATCGCCGCGCCGTGCTGGTCCACCTCGTAGGCTCGGCGGTAGACCGCCTGGTAGCGGCTCATCAACTCGCCCAGGAAGTCCTGGCGGTCCATCTGCCACGACTCGCGCATCAGCTGCCGGGCACGGCTCAGGTACACGTCCGTCTGGGCGGCACGGACCCCCCATGTTTCACTGGCATACTTCAGGACCGCTGCTCGGTCCCAGCCCTCGGAGAGGAGCTTCGCGACCTGCTGGACACGGGCATCGCATTCACGGGCAGTCGATTTCGCGCTCGGCTTACGGCTCATCGGGGCACCCCCCGACGCAACGGCTGCCGTGGCAGATGTAATCGGTTCATGGGCTTACCTGAGTGCATCACCAGAAGATGCCGACACTGCCGTTATGCCCTCCTAACAGGTCGCCAGCGGCTCCACCGCCCGGCCCTCAGAAAGGCGCCCCGAGTGCTGCCGGTTCCACCGACGCCCCATCGTTATCCTCGGTCGCCAGCCCCAGGATGCTGAGGATGGCGTAGCGGCGGCAGTAGGAAATGGCCGACCCCAGCGCCTGACAGGTATTCATGCCGCGTTGCTCCACCTCCGGCAGTGCCAGACGGCTGGCGAGCGCCTCGCCGCTGGTGTGCCAGAGGGTCGTGATCAGGTCACGGCCCTCGAAGGTCTGGGTGAGCACCAGGCCCGCATCCAGCAGCGGCTGGCGGATCACCTCCAGCACATCTGCCAGACCCGCATAGCGGTACCGGTCTGCCTGCTGGTTCCGGGTCACCTTGCCCACCGTCAGATGGAACTGACAGAGTGCCGTGATCAGTTCGGTCATGACCGGTCTCCCCGATGGCAACCTGGGCGGGTGTCACAGCTTTTTGACACTGAAGGAATAATAAGCCAGCCTGACAGGGATACCAAAATAACTAGGTAAAGAGAATTACCTGTAATGACTTGCGTCTGCAGTGATTTCATCGACCCCCGTACCCAGGTTCTGCGTCTTACCTTCATCAGCTCCTGGGAAGCCGAGCGTGCCCGGCGGTCCGGCGAGCACTGGCGTCGTGCCTGCTACCACGAGGTCGAGGAGGTTGAAATCTGGGTCGAAGACGAAACGGGAGCCTACCCCTACGTCACCGCTGCGGAGCTGGCTGCTGAAAGCAGGCGCTCCCGGGTCCAGGAGTCTCCGGTGAACCGGGATAGCGCATAGCAGAGGCCCGGCAGGGCCAGGTGCAACTGTTCCGGTGTCAGGAAAGCATCCCCATGCACAACCCGCGACAGCAGCGGACGCTCCGCCTCTACCGGGTACAGAGCCAGCAGCTGTGGCAGATCCCGCAGTGGCGATCGCCCGGCATCGATGATCGCTCGCTCGATGATCAGGCCCAGGGCCGGAATCAGCGCTTCGAGGTCCTCGCGGTCGGCCATCGGCAGCTGGGCGGGCTCGATGATGCCTGGCACCCCGACCACAATCGCCCCCAGATCGGCGAGGGTCATCACCTCCCCGGCTGCTGTCCGCAGGGGCTCCAGCCGAGGGACGTGGATGTCAGGGTCGAAGGATGCCGGCGGTCTCGCCCGTCCCTCGAGGATGGCGACGATCAGCTCATTCATCTGGGAGAGCGCCAGCAGCGTTGTCGAGGCCGGCATCCAGGCGACCGCCAGGTCGTCCGCCGCCCGGCGGATGCGGGTAATCGTCGGGGGTGGGAGACGGGAGCGACCCGAGGCTGCCGCCGAGAGGGCATCCAACTGCCGGTAGGAGAGGCCCATCCGTCGGAACCAGGCTGCCACCCCTGTCTCTTATACACATCTGACGCTGCCGACGATACTCCTTGTGTA
>CAWUMD010000289.1:0-2240 GCA_963923365.1 uncultured bacterium | reverse complement strand
CTGGCCAGCAAGTAGTCGCGTGGGGCTGAAGTCCCTCGGGCTGACCCTGGCCCTGATGCTCGGTCTGAGCAGCCAGGCCCTCGGCCAGCAAGCAACCGATCGCTGTGCTCAACCGCGTCGGGGAGAGCCGGTCAGTGAGGCTGACGCTGCCCCAGTGACGGCGATCGCCCTGCCCCTGTCACCCGCCCTACAGACCCTGCCCACCACTGGTCCGAACTATCTTGGCCAGCTGCGCCCCACCGCCGTTGGCTGGTTGCTTTGGCGTACCCTGCCCCTGTGCGTCTACATCGCCCCATCCACCGCCGCTCCCGGCAGCGCCAGCTTCGAGCGTGAGCGGCAGTGGGAAGCAGCCCAACTGGCAGCCCTCGCCGACTGGGCACCCTGGTTCCCCTGGCAGCGGGTGAAGAACCCCGAACAGGCTGACATCGCGATTGAGCGCCGCAGTCCCCCCCTGCGCCGGGGTGTAGACGGTCGACTGCAGCCTGCCCGCACTGCCGAGACCCGTTTCTTCCTCTACCGCGACGGGACCAACCGCCTGCAGGTGCGCTATCGCATCGACCAGGGACTGACCCAGGCGATCGAGGGGCTGAGAGGCACCGCCCGCCACGAACTCGGCCATGCCCTCGGGCTCTGGGGCCACAGCGACAACCCGGCGGACGTGATGTATCCGGCCCAGATCGGCCGCAATGGTCCGCTCACCGACCGCGATCTGGCGACCCTGCGCCGCCTCTACGAGCAGCCCACTCCGATTGGACAGCCGCTGCCCGCCAGTCGCTGAAATCACCCCCGGCGGCGACGTAAGATCGATCCGCCGCTACCGACTGGGCCATGCAGGATATCCGCCACGACTGGACCACCGACGAGATCCTCGCGCTGCTGGAGATGCCGCTGCTGGATCTGGTCCATGAGGCCCAACTGGTGCACCGTCGCCACAACCCCGGCAACCGCATCCAGCTGGCCACCCTGCTCAGCGTCAAGACCGGCGGCTGCGCCGAGAACTGCTCCTACTGCCCCCAGTCGGCCCACTACGAGACCGAGGTCAGCCCCCAGTCGCAGCTGGCGGTGGATGAGGTGCTGGACCGCGCCCGCCAGGCGAAGGAGATGGGGGCCAGCCGCTTCTGCATGGGCTGGGCCTGGCGGGAAATCCGCGATGGCGCCGCCTTCGACGCCATGATCGAAATGGTGCGCGGCGTTCGCCACCTCGGCCTGGAAGCCTGCGTCACCGCTGGAATGCTCAACGATCAGCAGGCGGAGCGTCTGGCCGAAGCCGGCCTCAACGCCTACAACCACAACCTCGACACCAGCCCCGAGTTCTACGGCGACATCATCACCACCCGCACCTACGGCGATCGCCTCGCCACCCTGGAGCGGGTGCGCAGGGCCGGAATCACCCTCTGCAGCGGCGGCATCATCGGCCTGGGCGAACAGCTGCGTGATCGCGCCCGCATGCTGGAGGTGCTGGCCAGCCTCAACCCTCATCCTGAGAGCGTGCCAATCAACGCTCTGGTGGCGGTGGAGGGCACTCCCCTGGAGGAGCAGAAGCGGGTGGATCCCCTGGAGCTGGTGCGCATGTGCGCCGTCGCCCGCATCCTCATGCCCAAGGCCCGGGTCCGTCTCAGCGCCGGTCGCACCGACCTGACCCGGGAAGCCCAGGTGCTCTGCTTCCTGGCCGGTGCCAACTCGATCTTCTACGGCGAGAAACTGCTGACCACCGGCAATCCGGACATGGATGCCGACCGCCAGTTGCTGGCGGAAATCGGCGCCGAAGCCCTGGAACCGGCCTGCGCTACCGTATGACTGCCTACGACATTCTCCAAGCCTGCAAACGGCAGCGAGTCAGCGACGGGGCCACCGTGCCTCTACTGAGCGACTGTGCGGGGGCCGAGCGGCTGCTCGTCCTGATCTGGCCCCAGCTGGGCGACTTCGACAGCCTGGAGTACGCCTGGTGGCTGCACCGCGAGGCGGAGCACCTACAGGGGATCACCCTCCGGGCCGTGGGCATCGGCGATCGCCGCTCCGGCCAGCGCTTCTGCGACTACACCGGCTTCAATCCCCAGCATCTGTTCGTCGACCCGAGCAGTGATCTGCACCGCCAGCTCGAGCTCTATCCGGGACTGCAGGTGGGGCTGCCCGGCCTCAACCCCGCGCAGCAGGCCTGGCTGAATCTGCTGCTGATGTGCGCAGGCATCGGCAGCCCCGGCACGCTGGCGGAGGTCTTCCGGGGTTATCGGGGCGATCGC
>CAWUMD010000288.1:0-2243 GCA_963923365.1 uncultured bacterium | reverse complement strand
GGCCGGGCCCACCTCACCAACCTCGGCTGGAACCTCGTCGATCACCAGCTGGCGGATCAGCTGGGCATCGGGGCCGTGATGCTGCTCAACGACTTCGTGGCCATCGGCTGGGGCGTCGGCGAACTGGCCGATGACCAGCTCTGCACCCTGCAGGAAGCTCCGGTGGATCCCAGTGCCCCGGTGGCCATCCTCGGGGCGGGCACCGGACTGGGCGAATGCTTCGTGGTCCCCGGCCCCCGGGGACCGATCGTCTGCGGCAGTGAGGGCGCCCACGCCGACTTCGCCCCCCGCAGCGACCTCGAGGTGGAGCTGATGGCCTTCCTGCGCCGGAAGTACGCCATCGAGCATGTCTCGGTCGAGCGGGTGGTCTCCGGGCAGGGGGTGGCGGCCATCTACGAATTCCTGGCGGAACGGCATCCCGAGCAGGCGACCCTGACGCCTGGGGCGGATCTGGCGGCGCGGGTGTCGACGGCGGCCCAGGATGGCAGCGATCCCCTGGCGGTGCAGGCGATGACCCTGTTCGTCGAGGCCTACGCTGCCGAGGCGGGCAACCTCGCCCTGAAACTGCTGCCCTACGGCGGCATCTATCTGGCGGGCGGCATTGCCCCCAAGAATCTGGCCCTGCTGCAGCAGCCGAACTTCATCACCGCTTTCCGGGACAAGGGACGTCTGAGCAACGTTATGGCCTGGTTCCCGATCCGGGTGGTGCTGGAGCCGCGGGTGGGGCTACTGGGGGCGGCCCGGGCGGCCACCCAGCTGCTGGGCTGAAACGGGGGCTTGATAGCATGGTCAACTGGGGGTCTGACGGCTCCCGGCTGTCGTTTCCCGGTTGATCCCCCCGTGACTGTTCGCGTCCGCATCGCTCCCAGCCCCACCGGCAATCTGCACATCGGTACGGCCCGCACCGCGGTCTTCAACTGGCTGTTCGCCCGCCGTCACGGCGGTCAGTTCATCCTGCGGGTGGAAGACACCGATCTGGAACGCTCCAAGCCGGAGTACACCGAGAACATCCTGCAGGGGCTGCAGTGGCTGGGCCTGACCTGGGACGAGGGGCCCTTCTTCCAGACCCAGCGGCTCGACCTCTACCGCCAGGCAATCCAGCGGCTGCTGGACGAGGGTAAGGCCTACCGCTGCTACGCCACCGAAGCGGAACTGGAGGCGATGCGCGAGGCCCAGAAGGCGGCCAATGAAGCGCCCCGCTACGACAACCGCCACCGTAATCTGACCCCCGAACAGCGCGCCGCCTACGAGGCCGAAGGCCGTCAATCGGTGATCCGTTTCCGGATCGATGACGACCGGGAAATCAGCTGGACCGATCTGGTGCGCGGCACCGTCACCTGGAAGGGCAGTGATCTCGGCGGGGACATGGTGATTGCCCGCCGCTGCGGCACCGGGGAAATCGGCCAGCCCCTCTACAACCTGGCGGTGGTGGTCGACGACATCGACATGGCGATCAGCCACGTGATCCGCGGCGAGGACCACATCGCCAACACCGCCAAGCAGATCCTGCTCTACGAGGCCCTGGGGGCGGCGGTGCCCGAGTTCGCCCACACGCCACTGATCCTCAACGCCGAGGGCCGCAAACTCTCGAAGCGCGACGGCGTCACCTCCATCGACGACTTCCGTCGTCTCGGCTTCACCCCCGAGGCGATCGCCAACTACATGACCCTGCTGGGCTGGTCGCCGGTGGAGGGTATGGATGAGCGCTTCAGCCTGGACGAGGCGGCCAAGGTATTCGGCTTCGAGCGGGTCAACAAAGCAGGTGCCAAGTTCGACTGGGACAAGCTGGACTGGCTCAACGGTCAGGGGCTGCACGAGCTGGCACCGGCGGCACTGGTGGCCCGTCTCACCCCCTTCTGGACCGAGGCGGGCTTCCCGCTGGACACCGCCGAGGCCGGTTGGCTGGCGGATCTGGCCGCCCTGCTGGGGCCCGGCCTGACCCGGCTCACCGATGGCGTCGAGCAGGCAAAGCTGTTCTTCAGTGACGGCATCACCCTGCAGGAGGACGCCCTCAACCAGCTGCGTCAGCAGCACGGCGCCGCCCTGCTGGCGGGGGTGCTCGAACAGCTGCCGGAAACGGGACTGACGGCGGAGACGGCTCAGACCGTGATCAACGGTGTGGTCAAGGGCCTAGGGCTCAAGAAGGGTCAGGTGATGAAGACCCTGCGGGCGGCCCTGATGGGCACCCTCTCCGGCCCCGACATGGTCACCTCCTGGGTGCTGCTCAACCGTCGCGGTGAGGA
>CAWUMD010000287.1:0-2245 GCA_963923365.1 uncultured bacterium | reverse complement strand
AAGGCATCCCGGGCGGCGGTGACCACCAGGGGCTGGGCATACCAGAAGCCCACCAGCAGGTAGGTCGAAAGCGTCAGCAGTTCGAGCAGGGCATAGCTGAGCCAGAGGGAGTCACTCAGGGCCAGACCGCAGAGGGCCGCCTCGAAGAAACCCATCAGTCCGAAGAACCGGCCCAGGGACCAGTCCTTCTCCATGTAGCCGAGGGCAAACAGCTGGGCCAGCAGACTGAGGGCACTGATCAGCTCGACGGCGCCCAGGCTGATGGAGGAAATCTGCAGAACGATCTCGAGATCGAGATTCGCCGCCTGCAGCCACGGAATCACCAGGGTGCGGGCATCGGCACCCCACATCGCCCGGAAGGCAATGCCCCCATGCAGGGTGGCCAGCACACAGGTCAGAAGATTGAGATAAGCCGCCGGGCGCTGGCCGGTGCGGCGCACAAACCCCAGAGACCAGGGCAGGGTGAACAGGGCGCCCAGAAGGCCGTAGAAAGGAATGAACCAGCTGGTCTGGATCAGGAACTCGGTCATGCTTGCTTGCGGTGGCCGGGCCCAAGGCCGGAGGTCTATAGAGTATTGTCCTCAAAAATCCGGGATCTTGCAGGAATCAACCTATGGAATTAGCGCCGGAATCCGGACGTTATCATTAACCTCCGAACTAAAACAAACCCGCCGTGGCCGTCTATACCCGCCCGCTGGCCAAACTGATCGAGGAGCTGCAGCGGCTGCCGGGGGTGGGTCCCAAGAGCGCCCAGCGCATGGCCCTGCACCTGATCAAGCGCCCGGAAACCGAAATTCAGGCTCTGGCCACGGCTCTGCTGGCCGCCAAGCAGCAGGTGGGCCAGTGCCAGCGCTGCTTCCACCTCTCAGCCGACCCGATCTGCGACATCTGCAGTTCCCCCCGGCGGGACGCCAAAACCCTCTGCGTCGTGGCTGACAGCCGGGATGTGATCGCCCTCGAGAAAACCCGCGAGTACAAGGGCCTCTACCACGTCCTCGGGGGCCTGATCTCGCCCATGGACGGCATCGGCCCCGAGCAGCTGAACCTGGCCCCGCTGGTGCGGCGGGTCAGCCAGGAGGGAACCGGCGAGGTGATCATCGCCATCAGCCCCAGTGTCGAGGGGGAAACCACCACCCTCTACGTCGGCCAGCTGCTGCGCCCCTTCACCCGGGTGACCCGCATCGCCTTCGGTCTGCCCATGGGCGGCGACCTGGAATACGCTGACGAAATCACCCTGGCCCGTGCCCTGGAGGGCCGCCGGGAACTGGACTGATTACGATGCGCATTGCCCTGGCCCAACTCAACCCCACCATCGGCGATCTGGCCGGGAACCGCGAGGCGATCGCCCGGGCTGCACAGGAGGCCGCCGCCGCCGGAGCGACACTGCTGGTCACCCCGGAGCTGGCCCTCTGCGGCTATCCGCCCCGGGACCTGCTGCTGGAGCCGGGGTTTCTGCGGCGGCTGGAGGCAAATCAGGCCCAGCTGGCCCGGGAGCTACCGCCGGGCTTGAGCCTGCTGCTGGGCACGGTGCTGGCCAACCCGGATCAGGTCCGTGGCCAGCGGCCCCTATTCAATGGCGCCGTGCTGCTGCAGGAGGGGCAGGTGCTGCAGGCGTTTCGGAAGCGACTGCTGCCCACCTACGACGTCTTCGACGAGGACCGCTACTTCCAGCCGGGCGATCGCAGCGACTGGTTCGAGTGGGGCGGTCTGCGCTGCGGAGTCAGCATCTGCGAGGATCTGTGGAACGACGAGGGCATCTGGGGCCAGCGACACTACGCCGAGGACCCGATTGCCGATCTGGCACAGGCGGACCTCGACCTGCTGATCAACCTCTCCGCCTCCCCCTACTGGCTGGGCAAACCGGCCCAGCGGGAGCGACTGGTACAACGGGCCGCGATCCGCTGCGGTGCCGCCGTCCTCTACGTCAATCAGGTGGGCGGCAACGACGACCTGATCTTCGATGGCAGCAGCCTCGCCTGTGCCGCCGACGGCGCCCTGCTGGACCGGGCCGCCGGTGGCGGCGATCGCCGACGACCACGAGGCCCTCTGGCGACTGCTGGTGCTGGGCCTGGGCGACTACGCCCGCAAGTGCGGCTTCCGGCAACTGCTGCTGGGCCTGAGCGGTGGCATCGACTCGGCCCTGGTGGCGATGCTGGCCGCCGCCGCCGTCGGCCCCGAGCAGGTGCTGGCAGTGCTGATGCCCTCGCCCTACAGCTCCGACCACTCCGTCAACGATGCCCTGGCC
>CAWUMD010000286.1:0-2254 GCA_963923365.1 uncultured bacterium | reverse complement strand
CGGCCTGCCAGACCCAGCCAGAGTTCCAGGGTGCGGGGTTGCGGACTGGCCTCCACCTGGAGGCGCCCCCGCACGATCAGTCGCCGTACCGTGGTAAGCGGCGAGATCGATTCCGCCAGGGTGATCCCCAGCGGATACGCCCGCCAGGCCAGTGGCGACCACCCCGCCAACCAGCACGCCCCAACCTGCTGAATATCCTCTGGCTCCACCCAGATTGCCGATGAGCGACGTCCTAGGATAGGACACCCGGTTGGCAGTCTTTCGCCCAGGTCCCCCCTTCTGCTCAGGAGGGCCGATGGCGGCGGGTTTGGGAGGGCTTTTCCTGGTAAAGCTGTCGATAGGCTTTCAGGGTGGCTGAACTGTAGGCCAACCCGCAGGACCGAGCCAGTGCCTCGATGGATTGGCCCTCGTGGTGGTCAAGTAGCCGTTCCCGCAGCCGGGCCAGACGTTCCCGTTTCAGCCAGCGACTGGGGCTGGTCTGCAGTTCCCGGTCAAAGGCCAGCTGCAGACTGCGATGGCTGATGCCCAGATGGGTGCACAGATCGGCCCAGACAATCGGCTCAGCGAGGTGGGTCCGCAGCCAGTCGATGGCCTCGTGCACGTAGATCCCCGAGCCGGGGAGGCCGGCCCCCGAGGGAGCCCAGTGGTGCAGCAGCACGGTAATCAGCGCGTGCTCCAGGGCCAGCAGGGTCCGGGAGCGGACCTGCTGGTCGAGGCAGCGGCCGATCTCCAGCAGCAGGTGGGAGACCATTGCCTCGCCCACCGGCGACCCCCGCCGGATATCATCTCCCCTGACCGGGGCCAGCCAGGCCTCAGCCCGGTCGGATCCCAACCCCTGCAGGGTGGCTTCCTTCCACAGCAGTTGCCGATGCAGGAACAGGCCCAGGCCGCTGACGTTGGCCAGCTCGTGACGCCGCTCCTGGGGACCGCAGATCAGCAGTGGCCGATTTAGGTAACGGAGGCGGTCTTGGGAGTGCTGGGGCTCTCCTCCCCGCTGCATCAGCCAGAGCAGGTAGCTATCGGGGTGATGCCGCAGGGTTCCCCGTAGAATGCCTGTGGAGCGAAGCCGGGTGTACAGGCCCCGTCCCGTCCGGCAGACATCAACCGTGGCAGAGAACGGCGAGCGCTCCCAGGCGGTGAATTCCAGCCCGTTCGAGTACAGCGGCGTGGAGGCCACAAAGGTCTCAATCCCGACTTCGTTGAGGACCGACTGAAAGCTAACCAGCCCCATTCAGGATCGATCCAGGTGAACCATCAGGCTGAGCATTCTTCTTTTCCCTGGGTGGTACAACGTTGGGAGTAAAGTCTTCACTGTCATAGCTACGGTAGCCGGGCGATCGCCCCTGTCTGACAGCGACCGCAGAACCCATCCAGGAACGAAGCCCACGTCGACGGACGATCCCCGTAGGGTGGGGGTAAGCCCGAGTCTTAGCCTGAAGCTCAGGAGAAAGATTACGAATGCCCTCAGAGCCGCTTCGGTTGCATGGAGTCCCCGCCTGTACGGTGATCACCAGCCTGCCTCTCTCCGGAGAAGACAAAGCTTTCTGTCTGGACATCCTGACCCGGCTCGAAACCGGACCGTCCCATCTCGCCGATCAGGCACGCCTGGACCTGAAACGCTTCTGTGGCGAACTGATGGTCTCTGCCCTGACTCTGCAGACCCTGCTGGAGGTGACCCCGTCCCAACGGGGTTGACCACCGACCGGGTCAGCTGCCCCGGTCGGCGGGGGGCAGTTCGCGTCCTTCCAGTTGCCGAGCCAGGGGCTGCACCACCCGCTCGAACGCTTCGCGCAGAAAGCGACGCACAAAGGCATCCCGCTGCTCGAGCTGGAACTGCTCCTGCACCACCTCGGCCATGCCCCCGTCGCCCCAGTCCTGATCACGGCGGAAGTATTCGATAAAGCTACGCCCGGCGATGCGGGTCAGGTAGGCGGCGCTTACCCCCTGGACGGCCTTGCCGATCAGGGCGGTGGCCAGATTGGTCTGCAGGGCGGTGGCCACCAGTTGGGTAGCTCCCTTGATGATCCCCAGACTGGCCAACAGCCGCCCCAGGGAAAGCGCCAGTTCCCGTCCCCGTTCTATGTTCATCTCGCAGCCGTAGACCCGCCCCAGTTCCACAACCATCTGGGCGTTGACGGCAACCGTGCCCAGCAGATCAACCCCAGGCAGCGGCGTTACGGCGACGACTCCGGCGCTGATCCACTGAAACCTGTCTCTTATACACATCTGACGCTGCCGACGATACTCCTTGTGT
>CAWUMD010000285.1:0-2286 GCA_963923365.1 uncultured bacterium | reverse complement strand
GCCTCGGTTTCGATCTCGATGCTCAGGGTCGCCTGAACGCCGATGCCTACCTGGTCGTGGTGCCCTCCCCCGGCGATCCGGCCCAGCTCTCCCAACGGCTTAAGGACCTGGGAGTCCCCGCCGGGAACCTGTTCGAACGCCAGGTCCAGGGCCCCCAGGTCGCCCTCGGCCCCTTCCGCGATCGCCAGCTGGCCGAGCAGTGGCGCGAGTTCCTGCGCCAGCGGGGTCAGAGCACCGCTGAAGTCTACTTCGGCCGTTGAGGGCAGTTCGCTGACTGTCACCCAAGGGTTGACAGGGATACTCTCCCCCGGTAGATTACTGGCTAGGTGAGGAGTGAAAGGCATAAGGTTTCGGAGTCGAAACAAGGACAGACGCCCGAGTCCTTATGCCTTGTTTTCTAAGATTCGATAAAAGAAAAGCCCGGCGATGCCGGGCTTTTCTTTTGCCGTTTTCAGGGCCCTACAGCCACTCGGGCACCGCTTCTTCGCGGGTGTTGGTGTTGCGGCTCGGCGTCTGCCGCTCGAACTCCAGGGTGACCGAGCGCGTCTGCTCACCATCGGCCGCCACTGCCACGATCGGATAGTCGAGCTTGCCGTCCCGGAACGCCAGCTGGAAGCGGAAGGTGCCGTCCGGATTCAGCTTCACCGGCTGGCCGCCGATTGTGACCGTGGCATCGGGCTCCGTAGCCCCGTAGACAATCAGCTCGGCATCGGCCACCAGCCAGAACTGGCGCGGCTGACGCTCCGCCTCGGGCATCGCCCCGGAGAACAGCAGACCCGCTCCGGACATGTTGATGCCCGAGAGGGTCGGCAGCGCCCACAGTCCGACCCCGGAGGGGAAGACGTAGGAGCTGACGCTCTGCTCATGGGGAGCCTGCAGCTGCTGGGAACCGAACAGGGAGCCGGCCACCCGCAGCGCCTCGGCGCTCTGGGCCTGCCCGTAGATGGCCGCGTAGATCGGATTGTCGGTCTCGGTAGCTGCGGTCTGACCACTGACAGCTTTCTGGGCCGGAGTTCTGAGCTGGAACACCTGGCGACCGCGCAGGTCTTCATCCCAGTTGACAGTGATGAAGTGGTCCTCAATCCAGTCGGAGGGGTAGACGGGGGGAACCCGCACGCTACTGGAGCGGGCCAGCACCAGCCAACGGCCATCGGCGCAGCGGTAGCCGATTTCGGCGATGTAATCGCGATCGCTCACCGGCACCGGCAGATACCAGTCGCGGGCCATCTCGTCACAGGGGTATTCCTGGACACTGTGGGGCGCCTGGGCATTCAGGTCCAGGTCAGTGACGTCGTAGCAGCGCAGGGCCAGGAACTGCCCCCCCTGACGACGCAGGGCGTCCTTATGGTCGTTCGGGATGTCCCAGTAGATATAGGCCCACTGCGGGTCGCGGGGCAGGATGACCACCCGGCTCTGGCCATAGCCACCGGGCAGATCCGGCAACCCGGCGTCCACATCCGCCAGCTTCTCCAGCGGCTGGGACTGACCGACATCAAACTTGGTGGCCTCGACATCCTCCTGAATGGCTGCGGAGGGCGAGGGGCTGCTGGCGATTTCGCCTTTAGCGAGGACGCGGATAGCTTCCACCAGCTGATTCTTCCGCAGGCGGCTGTAGCGGGAAACGCCGTATTCACTGGCGACCCGACGCAACTGGCGCAGGGTCAGCTGGGCGAGCTGTTCAAGACTGGCACGGGCAGACATGGCAGACACCTAGGGATGACGGGCCGGTTTGGGTGCCCCTATGCTGGCCGATGATCCCCCGGGGATCAAGCAAAATCCGCTACAGATCAGGGTTTTGAACGAAAGAATAGGGCGATCGCCGCTTTTTTGTCATGAAATCCTGACATTTTGAGGCTCCGGGGATCGCTATGACAAAAAAATAGGCCGACTCCTGATGGAGTCGGCCAGGGGCAGCAGAACTGCCGGAGGTTAGATATCCAGTTGGGCCATATCCAGCTGGCTGCCGTACTTCTCGATGAACTCGCGGCGGGGCTGGACGCGATCGCCCATCAGAATCGTGAAGATACGGTCGGCTTCGGCAGCGTCCTCGATCTCCACCCGTTTCATCATCCGGGTCTCGGGGTTCATCGTTGTGACCCAGAGCTGCTCCGGCATCATTTCACCCAGACCTTTGAAGCGCTGGATGTTGTAGTTGGCGTTGGCGGGCAGGGTGGCCAGGTGATCCTGCAGTTCCCGCTCGTTGTAGCAGTACTGGTGGTTGCGGCCCCGCTCCACCTTGTCTGTCTCTTATACACATCTCCGAGCCCACGAGACCAGAGAGGATCT
>CAWUMD010000284.1:0-2321 GCA_963923365.1 uncultured bacterium | reverse complement strand
AGGCCGCCTACTACAGCCAGACCGGCCAGTTCTCGCTGCCCGCCTTCTGGGCGTCCCTCGGCCTGGGCATCACCACCACCCTGGTGCTGTTCTGCTCCCACTTCCACCAGGTGACGGATGATGTGGCGGCGGGCAAACGCTCACCGGTGGTGCGCCTGGGCACGGCGCGGGCAGCGGCGCTGCTGCCCCCCGCCTGTGCGATCGCCCTGGCGGCGATGGTGCTGCCGATCCTGGCCGGTCAGGCCCCCACTCTGGCGGCGATCGCCCTGCTCTCGGCCCCGGTGGCTCTCGACCTCTGCCGCTTCGTGGGCGAGTACCACGCCAAACCCGAGGTGGTGTTCACCAGCAAGTTCCGGGCCATCCGCTTCCAGTTCCTGAGCGGTGCCCTGCTCAGTCTGGCCTACGCCCTGGCCCCCCGGGCCGGTCTCTGATCCGCCGGGCCGGATTCCCTGCCCAGATTGCATCGGCATCGGTGTCGCGACTGAGCACAGCCCCAGCCCCGACCACGGTGTTCGCCCCCACACTCACCCCCGGCAGCACCAGCACCCGCGCCCCCAGGAAGGCCCCGGGGCCGATGCGGATCGGCGCGGTCTGCAGGTTGAGGCTGGGGGCACTGAAGTCGTGGGTGCCGGTACAGAGGTAGCAGCCCTGGGCCACGGTACTGGCCTCGCAGAGTTCCACCGGGGCGAGGTTATAGATTTCTGCCCGTTCGCCCAGGCAACTGCGACGACGCAGCACCAGCCGCCGCGGATCGAAAATCCGCGCCGAGGCATCGACGTAGCAGGGCACTTCCACCACCGCCCCGGCCCGCCGCAGCACCCACAGCCGCCAGGGGTTGAGGGGTTTGGGCGTCCAGCGGCAGAGCAGCCGCCAGATCAGCTTCCAGCTTTCCTGGTAGAGGCGATCGCCCGGCGGATGGGGCGAGGCATGGGGCCCGGCCTGGGCATGGGTCTGCAGGGGAAACACAGGTCTGGACGTACGAACGGCCCCAGTCTAGGCCTGGGATTCAGGGAATGGAATCACCACCGGTAGAATGGAGTCGAAAGCAGGCGCGGCGGTTGCGGCGGGGCTTGATGCCCCTGCTGAGGAAAGTCCGGGCTCCCGAAGGGATCAGGCTTGCTGGGTAACGCCCAGTGCGGGTGACCGTGAGGATAGTGCCACAGAAACATACCGCCGATGGCCCGTCAGGGCACAGGTAAGGGTGCAAGGGTGCGGTAAGAGCGCACCAGCGACATCGAGAGGTGTCGGCTCGGTAAACCCCGGCCGGGAGCAAGGTGGAGGAACCACGGTTGATCTCTTTACCGGTTCCGTGAACGTACCGCTCGAGGCTGTCGGTAACGGCAGTCCCAGATAGATAACCGCCCATCCGGGCTGCGGCCCGGTGGAACAGAACCCGGCTTACGACCTGCTTTCCCCTTTTCGCCCATGTTCGACCTCCCGCCCCAGCGCCGCCAGGACCTGGAACGGCTGCTGGCCAAGCTGCCCCTGACGACCACCGATGACCTGCGCTGGGACCTGCTCGATGAAGCGCTCACCCACAGCAGCGCCGACAGCCAGCACAACTACGAACGGCTGGAGTTCATCGGTGACTCGGCCCTGCGGCTGTGGGCCGTGCGGGTGCTGACCGAGACCTACCCCCAGGCCAGCGTCGGCGACCTTTCGGCCCTGCGGGCCCGGCTGGTAAGCGATGAAACCCTGGCGGCGATCGCCCGCCGCTTCAGCCTGCAGCGCCACCTGCGGGTCGCTCCCTTCGCCGCCGCCGACCGCTCCGGCGAAACCACCCGCCTGGCGGAAGCCTTTGAGGCCCTGCTCGGGGCCCTCTACCTCAGCCGCCCCGACTTCTCCCTGATTGCCCCCTGGCTGACCCCGGAACTGCGCCGGGAAGCCGCCGCCATCTATGCGGACCCGGCACGCCAGAACTACAAGGCCGCCCTGCAGGAATGGACCCAGGGCCACTGGAAGTTGCTGCCGGACTACCGCACCGAAGAGGTCAACCCCGAGTTCGACCATCCCCAGCGCTTCCGGGCCGAGGTCCACGTGCGGGGCGAGAAGCTGGGCGAAGCCTACGGCAAGTCGATGAAACTGGCCCAGCAGGGCGCCGCCCGTCAGGCCTACGAACAGCTCACACAAAAGCCATGAACCAGGGCAACCTGTTCCGCGATCTGCCCACGGTTCCCCAACCCGAGGAGCAGGTGGACCGCCTCACACCCCCCGGACCGGTGCGGGTGGAGCGCATCGTCTCCACCGGCCAGAACTCGCCACCCGACTTCTGGTACGACCAGGACGAGGACGAATGGGTGGTGCTGCTCAGCGGCAGTGCC
>CAWUMD010000283.1:0-2325 GCA_963923365.1 uncultured bacterium | reverse complement strand
GTGTGTGTCGTCCCGCTTTCAGGAACTGCAACAGTGCGGCAACCGAGGCATCAGCTCCGCCCCGGATCGGCGGGCTGCCGTCCTGAGCCCAGCCGGGAGAGGTTCTGCGGGAATTCGGGAACCCTGATTAGTGTCGACGGTGCCGGCGAGTAGCACCGCCTGGAGAGCCGCTCCCCGATTCTGCCCTCCAAGAATCGGGGAGCGGACTGCATCAGACTATCCCCCGGGACGCCCCCCCGCTGCCGGGCTCAGGGGGTGACGTAGAGGCGTTCCCGGCGAATGAAATCAACCAGTGGCGGCGAGGCGCAGGGCACTGTCAGCTGCCGCTGGGCCACAGCCGCGCGAATCCGCGAGGACGAACAGACCTGCAGTTCCCGGGGATAGATCAATAGGCTGCGAACAGGCGCTGACGGCAGAGTGACCTCGAAGTTGGTGCGAAACACCACGACATAGGTGATGTCGGGATCGACGATGAAATCAACGAGGCCCCGACTGAGCACATCGTCACCCATGACCGCATAGAATCGGGCTCCCGGATGGCGTTGCCTGAGCACGGCCAGCACAGGCTTGAGATCAAAGCTCGTGAAGGCCTGATCGACCGCTGGATCACCCACCACCACGCCCGGGTCCTGACCGAAGACGAGGGAGGCCATGGCCTGCCGGGTCCGGTAGGGCAGCATGTCGGGCTTGTATCGACTCGACTGGTTGAGAATCACGTAGGCGCAATCGGCCCGAGTCTGACTCATGGCCAGCCGTAACACGCCCAGATGCCCGAGGTGCGGGGGGTCGAAGGTGCCCGAGTAGAGTACACAGGCCGACTTTCCAGGGGGTTCAGCCGGGATCCCCGGTCCGCTCATTCCCCACAGGCAGCAGGCCAGCAGAACAGCGCGTCGCAGCATCCTCTTACTCCCTCACCCAATCGGGCAGAATCCTGGGCTACAGCCCGGTAGGTCCCTGGTTGACCCCAGTATTGGGGAGGACGGCCCCGTCGGCAGACCGCGCTTTCCGCCGACACCCCGCCGCCGCTCACGCCGGGGCAAGCAGGGTGTCGTCGAAGATCGCCACGGCCCGGGTCCATCCCGCCGAGGCCCCCCGGATCTTGTGCGGGAAGCAGCTGATCAGGAACCCGGAGGTCGGCAGAGCCTCGAGGTTATGCAGTTTCTCCAGGTGACAGTAACCGATGTCGCGCCCTGCCTTATGGCCTTCCCAGATCAGGCTCGGATCCCCCGTTTCGGCGTACTTCCGGGCGGTATGGACGAAGGGAGCATCCCAGCTCCAGGCATCGGTGCCCGTCAGCCGTATCCCCTGTTCCAGCAGGTATAGGGTCGCCTCGTAGCCCATGCCGCACCCGGCACTGACATAGTCAGAGTGACCGTATCGGGACCCGGCGCGGGTGTTGATGATCACGATCTCCAGGGGCTGCAGGGTGTGGCCGATCCGTGCCAGTTCGGCCTCCACATCTGCGGCGGTGACCACATAGCCATCGCTGAAGTGGCGGAAGTCGAGCTTGACACCGGGCTGGAAGCACCACTCCAGCGGTACCTCGTCGATGGCGATCGCGGGTTTGCGCACTCCCAGGGCCTGATCCATCGTCGAATGGAAGTGATATGGCGCATCCAGATGCGTGCCGTTGTGGGTGGTCAGCTGCACCAGCTCAATGGCCCAGCCTTCCCCATCCGGGAGGTCCTGTGGCTGAAGACCGGGAAAGAACTGCGCGATCTGCTCGATGGTGTGGTGGTGGTTCAGGTACTGAATCTTCGGGGCGAACGCCGGAGGGTCGCTGAGGATCTCATTCTCGAGACAGATGGACAGATCAACGAAGTGGCGGGCCATGACGGGGCGGCGGATGGGGCAATGGAGTCGCGGGCGGATGCTCCGGTTCGGGACAGAAGCATCTGGTCCTGGTGATCCACCATCGCCTGCCCACCGCCCTCTGTCACGGTCAGAGGGTGTGGGCGTAAGCTTTCATTCCAATCTCTGCAGAGATTCGGGAGGGAGAGCCAGGGCGCGGTTCTCGGCAGTATGGTAACGGCACGAAGAACCCGTCTCCTCTCAACTGCTCGCAGGGCTCCAAGCGTAAATCTGACGGCTACCCTCGGGGCAACCCGGGGGATTTTTCTGGCCAGTCGGCTGCCGTAGGCTCAGCCTGCTGGCTGGAACTGCCGTCAGTCAGGCTAGAGGTCCCGCAACCCATGAGGTGACTGCGGCAGGCCCCAGACAAAACACGGCCCCCGGTTGCGTTTTCTTTGGGCGTCGGGGTGACCGTTGGCTCCCCTACAGGGGCAAGTGTGGAAACTTGTCCGTCAAGGCACCGCGGAAACCCTT
>CAWUMD010000282.1:0-2343 GCA_963923365.1 uncultured bacterium | reverse complement strand
TGTGGGCCCAGAGGAAGCCCCGGCTCTGGAAGAACTCGTGGATGGCGGCGGCGGCAGCGTTGCGCACCCGCATCACCGCGCCGAGGCTGTTGGTGCGGGGTCGCAGGTGGGCGATCTCGCGCAGGAATTCGAAACTGTGGCGCTTCTTCTGCAGCGGGTAGGTTTCGGGATCGGCCCGACCCACGACTACTAACTGACTGGCCTTCAGTTCCACCCGCTGCCCCTGGGCCGGAGACTCGACCAGGACCCCCGTCACCTCGACGGAGGCCCCGGTATCGAGCTGCTTCACCAGGGCGGCGTAGTCCGGAAGCTCCGGATCGGCGACCACCTGCAGGCCCTTCAGGGAGGAGCCATCGTTGACCTCGATGAAGGCGAACTCCTTCATCACCCGGGCCGTACGAATCCAGCCTCGCACGGTCACGGTTGTTCCCGGCTCCCCGGAACGGAGCAGTGTGATTACTCGGGAGACAGACATGAAACGGCAAACCCCTGCACAGCCGGACTGTTTCATTATCTCCGGCACAGACAGCGGGGTAGACTTGGTAATCCGGCACGGTTTCCGGGGGAAGCAGCCCCGGAACGCAAGGGGGAAAGCCCGGTGCAAATCCGGCACTGTCCCGCAGCTGTGAGGCCCCAGATGAGGCCGAGTCAGAACGCCCACCGCCGCCGTCATCCCCTACATCTGCGAGGTACGGATGTCGCAATCCTCCTTCTTCCGTCGGCAGTGGTTCGCCTCTGCCGGCATCGGCCTGCTGGCCCTGACCAATGCCCTGCCCGCCGCTGCCCATCACATGTTGGGTGGTCGTCTGCCCGCCAACGCCTTCGAAGGATTCCTGTCCGGTCTCGGGCACCCGGTTCTGGGCCTTGACCACCTGCTGTTCGTGATCGCCGCTGGGGGGCTGGCCAGCCTCTACCGCCGCGGCTGGATCATCCCGGTTACCTTCCTGGTCGGGATGCTGCCGGGCGTGGCCCTGCACCTGGCCCGCTTCACCCTGGGCGCCGATGAGCTGCTCGTGGCCGGGTCGGTGATCCTGTTCGGGATGCTGCTCACCCTCTCCCGCCGCCTGGGGCTGCTGGAGACCGCCGCGCTGGCGGCCACCGCCGGTCTGTTTCACGGCTATGCCTACGCCGAATCCATCGTCGGGGCCGAAATGGGTCCGCTCTGGAGCTACCTGCTGGGTCTGGTGCTGGTGCAGCTGGCGATCGCCCTCGGGGCTGCCCAGCTCAGTCAGCGGCTGCTCACTGAGCAGTGGCGCCGCTGGCTCGGCTTCGCGATCGCCGGTCTCGGCGTCAGTCTGCTGCCGGGGCTGGTCTGATGGCCAAGCTACCGGTCACCGTCGTCACCGGCTTCCTGGGAGCCGGTAAGACCAGCCTGATCCGCAATCTGCTCCAGAACCGCGACGGGCGCCGCATCGCCGTGCTGGTGAACGAATTCGGCGAAGTCGGCATTGATGGCGAACTGCTGCGCGACTGCGGTGTCTGCCCCGAAGACGAGGCCGATGCCAGCATTGTCGAGCTGGCCAACGGCTGCCTCTGCTGCACCGTCCAGGAGGAGTTCCTGCCGACGATGCAGGAGCTGCTCAAGCGCCGCGACCAGCTGGATGCGATCGTGATCGAGACCAGCGGTCTGGCCCTGCCCAAACCGCTGGTGCAGGCTTTCCGCTGGCCCGAGATCCGCACCGGCGCCACCGTCGACGGGGTGATCACCCTGGTGGACTGCGAGGCCTTGGCCCGCGGTGAGGTGGTCGAGGATCTGGAGGCCCTGGAGGCCCAGCGTCAGGCCGATGACAGCCTGGACCACGAGACGCCGATCGAGGAACTGTTCGAGGACCAACTGGCCTGCGCCGATCTGGTGCTGCTGACCAAGGTGGACCGGGTGGAGGCAGGCGATCGCCAGCAGGTCGAGTCCTGGCTGGCCCAGGAGCTGGCCGAGGGGGTGAAGGTCATCCCCTGCCGCACCGATGCCGTCACCCCGGACCTGATCCTCGGGTTCTCGGCCGCAGTGGAGGACAACCTCGACCAGCGGCCCAGCCACCACGACCACGAAGAGGAGCACGATCACGACGAGGAGATCCGCTCCCTGGCCCTGAGCAGCGACCGGGAATTCGACCCGGCCCAGCTTGAAGAACTCCTGAAACCCCTGGTGGCCGCCCAGGAAATCTATCGGGTCAAGGGCTTCGTGGCGGTGCCGGGTAAGCCGATGCGGCTGGTCTTTCACGGAGTCGGCAACCGCTTCGACTGGTTCTTCGACCGTCCCTGGCGGCCCGACGAGGCGCGGCAGACCCGACTGGTGGTGATCGGCGCCGCCCTGGATGAGGTTGCGCTGCAGGCGGCGATCGCCTG
>CAWUMD010000281.1:0-2343 GCA_963923365.1 uncultured bacterium | reverse complement strand
GTCGTGTCCCAGACCCCGGCGCTCCTACCCAGCCAGGCTGGTGCGGACCCGAAACTCCTGCTGCAGAGCGGCTTCCAGCAGACGACCCAGACAGACGATCTTGCGGCCATAGCGACGCATCGGGGATCGACAGTGAACATTGACCTGAAGGTAGACCACAGCCTCAACAGCGACCAGTCGCACCATCACCCGGGCACGGGCCGCTTCGGCCAGCACGTCCTCCGCTTCCACCGCAAACAGGTAACCCGGCACCTCCTCGCGCAGCTCAAAGCCCTGCTGCTCCAGCAGCCCCGCCAGGCGCATCTGCAGGCGAGGCAGAGCCCCTTCAACCTCACAGACGAAGACGTAGCGCGCCATAACTACCCCTGCCGGATTTCATATTTGCCTTATCCGAGTTATATAAAACATGTCTCGAGTAGTAGACTGGCTTCAGCTTCCCTTTGGGTTTCGGGCCGCCAAGCAGCCCTTTGCGCTCCGTCGGGTGAGATCTGCGTACAGTAAAGGCAACTCTGATGTAGACAGGGGATGACGGCGAAGAATCCCTTAAATCCAGCTCTCTTTCAGTCTGAGCCGGGTAAATTTCCGCCATCCCCCCTGTCGTCCCGTCAGGATTACCCCGGGTGTTGTCGTGAACAGTGAGTCTCGGTCCCAGGCCCTGCAGGTGCTGGTGGTGGATGATGAGCCGGTAGCCCGCCGCCTGCTGTCCAACCTGCTGGAACGGGAAGGGTGTCAGGTGGTTGCGGTCCTCAGTGGCACCGAGGCCCTGGCTCACCTGGAGGAGCAGTGTCCGGATGTGGTGATCCTCGACATCGGTCTGCCGGACCTGAACGGCTTCACAGTCTGTGAACAGATCCGCCGCCATGGAGCCTGTGCGGAGGTGCCAGTGCTGATGGTGACGGCACTGGAGGATCAGGACTCCCGGCGCCGGGGCTTCGAGGTCGGAGCAGACGACTTCATCTCCAAACCCTTCGATACCCTCGAGATGAAGATGCGGATTCGGGCGATCGCCCGGCTCGACCGCTACCGCAAACTCAGCCAGGCCCGCCTCGAGCTTGAGCAGCGGAACCGGGAACTGCTGGCCGCCTACGATGGCGCGATTCAGGGCTGGTCCAAAGCGCTGGATATGCGCGATCACGAAACCGAAGGCCATTCCATCCGCGTCGCCAGCCTCTCGGTGGCCCTGGGGCGCCGTCTTGGCCTGGACCTTGGGGAACTGCAGTTCCTGCGCTGGGGCGCGTTGCTGCACGACATCGGCAAGCTGGGTGTCCCTGATGCCATCCTGCGCAAGCCCGGATCCCTGACCGAGGCCGAATGGGAGATCATGCGCCAGCACCCCACCTACGGCCGGGATTTCCTCATGACGCTTGACTACCTCAAGCCCGCCCTGGCCGTACCCTACTGCCATCACGAACGCTGGGATGGTCAGGGCTATCCCCAGGGGCTGGCGGGTATCGAGATTCCCCTTGCGGCCCGGATCTTTGCGGTGGTCGACATCTGGGATGCGCTCTGCTTCGATCGCCCCTACCGGGCAGCCCTGCCCATGGAGGAAGTACGCACCTACCTGACAACCCTGGCCGGACATCACCTGGACCCGGACGTGACTGCGGCATTCCTGGCCATGAGCGCCGATTGGACGTCACCGGCCCCCGAGGAACTGCTGCTCAAAACCAGTGATGGAATGCTCAGCCCGGAGCTGGCGCTGGAGTCGGAGGTCAGGTTAGCCTCGCGATGTCCTGCAGTGCGCTCGAGCGTGGCCTCGGCCTGAGGACGGGCCAGGGCTCAGTTGGCGCTATGTCCGTTGCCCGAGTCTGCGGCGATCGCCGTGATGATCGATTGCTTGAGATCGGCTACGGCCTGCTCCAGCTGCTGGAGGCGGGAACTCACCTCCAGATTCTCCACCAGAGGCTGCTCCGTGAATTGACCCGTCTCGAAGAATCCCACCAGATGATCGACGGGCACCCCCATCAGACGGGCCAGACGGGTGATGATCTCCAGCCGAATCTCGAAGGGATCGATTTCGGCATTCTCGTAGCGGACAATCAGCGCCTGGGACACGTCCAGACGGCGGGCCAACCAGGACTTGGAGCGGGGCAGATCGCCGTCACCACAATCGCCAACAACTGGCAACCGACCTTCACGCACCCCCCAGAGAAGATCCGCCAGCAGCATGGCCCGACTCGGGGACGACCGAGGGTCCCGGACTTCAGTCTTTAACAAAGGGGTACTCGACAATTGCCGAACCGGTTTAAGAGCTGGTGTGCCAGCCATTCTACGGGCAGATTCCGCATTTTGAACGAGGTCACTTAAAATCGCCGTTCGCACTTAAAATCCCCGCCCCGAGGC
>CAWUMD010000280.1:0-2364 GCA_963923365.1 uncultured bacterium | reverse complement strand
GTCGCCCTGGCGATCGCCTTCGATGCCTGTTCCCGTTGTCTCTACCGCCCGGAGCAGTTTCACCAGATGCTGCAGCGTCAGGCACTGCAGGCGGCCTAGCCCTCAGCCAGTCTGCCGCAGGGGCAGTTCGGTCAGCAGCGTGTCCCGGCACCAGATTTCCAGCCGCTCGGCGCCAAGCAGCTCCCGGTAGTGCTCGCGGCCCCGGATCCAGGCGACATCCGCGAGGGCGGGCTGATCCAGAACCACCCGGCAGACCTGGCTTTCAGGATGGAGCAGGACATCCACCTGCAGGTGCCAGTCCGTTGCGGTGACCGGCTCGTCCTGGTCCGGGCTGCTCAACGCCAGGGCTCCGTCCACCCAGAACTCGATCCGGTCCGCGTCATGGATTGTGTGGAGGTCCGGCAGATCCGGATGGGTGAGGGCGATCGCCTCCCGGGTACAGAAGATCCGCAGGGTGCGATGGCTGGGGGAGTAGACGGCGCTCCAGACGGAGGTGTAGCCGTCCGGCTGCGGATAGGGATTGGGGCTCATACTTGCACCGCGGGAATCTCGTGGATAGGGGTGATGGGGCTGTCAGGTTCGATGGGCAGATCCAGAAACGGCTGGCCTCGCACCGTCAGGGGCAGGTGTGTGGCGCCCCAGTTGTCGCGCAGCAGGCTGCGGTAGTAAGTCGAGGCGTGTCAGTTGGTTCTGCGGGTCGAAACGCACCTGGAAGGCCAGCAGATGGTGGGATGCAGCAGGTCGGCGGGGGACATCAGCACCTCAGGAGCGAGGGACAACGGGGGTGCTGCGGCGCCAGATCAGGGCCGAGAGCAGATTGATCACCGCATGGGCCACCAGGGGCACCAGCAGGTTCTGGGTGAGGACCGCGACGCCGCCGAAGCAGATACCGATGCCCGACGCCACCAGGGCGTAGGGCCACTGCCCCAGCCCGCCCCAGTGCAGGGCGCCGAAGATGGCGGCGGTGATCAGCACCCCGGCCGGGTCGAGACCGAAGTAGGGCAGCATCACCCCCCGGAACAGCAGCTCCTCGCTCAGGGCAGGCAGCAGGGCGATCCAGACCAGGTCCGGGGTGATCAGAGGTCGGATCACCAGCTCCAGGTAATGGTCGGCACTGGTTCGGTAGGGTGACCAGATCCGGTAGAGCAAATGGCTGAGTAGCGTCAGGCCCAGGCCGAGCCCCACGCCCGTCAGGGCCAGGTCGGGATCCCAGACCAGCGGCAGCTGGACCACGCGCCCCAGGCCGATCCAGAGCTTGGCTCCCAGCAGCAGCAGGACAGCAGTGATGGCCACGGCCACTAGCACCTGGGTGCGGCTGAGCTGGAGGTCGGATGGGGAGGTAGGCATGGAGGAATGCAGTGGCTGTCTCCATTCTTCCGTGTCAGGATACGATACTGCGGCAATCGCCTGCTGCCGCCGCCATGACTCTGAAGTTGTCCCGTTCGCTGCTGCTTTGCCTGGGCCTAGGGCTCTGGCTGGCGATCGCCGCGCCGGTGCTGGCGGAGGAAGAGGAAGGGGTTCCGCCCCGGGCCCACTGGCTGATTGCCCTGGAGGAGCAGCCTGCCCAGCCGGAGAGGCAGGCAGAGGCACCCCCGACAGCAGTCAGGGCTGCCCCCGCTAGCCCGGCCGCAGAGTCAGCCCGCAGAGAGGCTCCCAACTCGGCACGTGAGGCCGCCCCGGCTGGCGAACGGCTCCACACGAAACCGGAATCCGCCGAGGCGAAACCGGTCCCCCGGCCCCCCACGCTGCGCCGTACCCTCGCCTCGGTTGCCCTCGGGCTTGGGCTGATGGCGGCCCTGATCGTGGGCACGCGGATCATTCTGCGCTGGGACCGACTGGGCTAGATACGGCTGGCCAGGGCGATCGCCACGGCTGCGCCAATCGCGGTATTGAGGACGTTCACCACTTCGTTAGTCAGCCACTCCCAGCGGGACTGCAGGGTGGCGCCGATCCAGCTCTCGACGGTGGTGCCCACCAGGGCGGCGAGGATACAGACCCCCACCCCGACGGGGGTGATCAGGCCCAAGGCCAGACCCACCAGGGCGATCGCCAGCGACCCGGCCACTCCGGCCAGACTGCCTTCGAGGCTGATGGCGCCCTCGGTGCCCGGTGGCACCGCCTTGAGACTGGTGATCAGGAAGGTGCGGCGTCCGTAGGCCTTGCCCACTTCGCTGGCCCAGGTATCGGAGAGCTTGGTGGCGTAGCTGGCGACGAAGCCCACCACCAGCAGGCCACTCAGGTTGGGGTCGTGGCCGTAGAACCAGGCCCCCAGGGCACAGAGGGTGCCGATCAGGGCCGAGCCCCAGACGTTCTCGGGTCCTGTCTCTTATACACATCTGACGCTGCCGACGATACTCCTTGTGT
>CAWUMD010000279.1:0-2394 GCA_963923365.1 uncultured bacterium | reverse complement strand
ACTGCAGCGGGCTGTAGTGGGAGAGATCGCACTGCAGCGGCACGACGGTGATCCGTCCCTGACGGATTGCCTCCACGTCCGTGATGTGGCCGGAGGCGCAGGGGCGTTGCTCCTCCTCGATCGCTTCTCCGGCCAGCCAGTAGTAGACCCGACCCCGGGGGTCGGTGCGGCGGTCGAACTGCTCCCGGTAGCGGCGTAGGCCCTGGCGGGCCCAGACCCAGCCCTGCAGTTCATCCGCCGCCAGGGGCGGCACGTTGACATTCAGCAGCGTGCCGCTGGGCAGGGGATTCGCCTGCAGTTCCGCCAGCAGGGTGAGGACGAAGTCGGCGGCGGGCTGGAAATCGCGGGCGCCGAAGTCCGCCAGACTGACGGCGATCCCCGGTAGTCCTTCGATCACCCCCTCCATGGCGGCGGAGACCGTACCGGAGTAGAGCACATCCGTGCCCAGGTTGGGGCCGTGGTTGATGCCCGAGAGGACCGCATCCGGGGGGCTGTCGAGGATGGCGTTGAGGGCCAGCTTGACGCAGTCGGAGGGGGTGCCGGTGCAGGTCCAGGCCACCACTCGAGAGTCGAAGACCCCGTGGACCGGGTTGGCATGCAGGGGACGATGCAGGGTGAGGCCATGACCGGTGGCGGAACGCTCCCGGTCCGGACAGACCACGGTTACCGAATGTCCGGCGGCGGCCAGGGTATCGGCCAGGGTCTTGATGCCGAGGGCGAAGACACCGTCGTCGTTGCAGATCAGCAGGCGCATGGAAGGTCGGGGCCGAGCGTCTTCAATAGCCTACGGTTCTGCGCGAGAATAGGAAGCCGCTGCCCATCCCCGAACCCTGTCATGACCCTGACCCTGAGTGAGCTGGAAGCCCAGCTGAGTGACCTCCAGGCCCGCGCCGTGGCGGCGATCGCCAGTGCCGATTCCCTGGAGAGCCTCGAGCAGCTGCGCATCGCCTACCTGGGCAAGAAGGGCGAACTCTCGGCCATCCTCGGTGGCATGGGCAAGCTGGATGCCGCCGACCGGCCCCGCATCGGCAGCCGCGCCAACGAGGTCAAGAACACCCTCCAGGGTGGCCTCGACGAACGCCGGGACGCCCTGCAGCAAGCGGCTCTGGCGGCCCAGCTGGCGGCCGAGACCCTGGACGTGACCATGCCCGGCAGCTACCGGCCCCAGGGACGCAAGCACCCGCTCAACAGCACCATCGATCGCATCGTCGACATCCTGGTCGGCCTCGGCTACACCGTCTCCGAAGGGCCGGAGATGGAGTCCGACTACTACAACTTCGAGGCCCTGAATATCCCGCCGGACCACCCGGCCCGGGACATGCAGGACACCTTCTACCTGCCCAACGGCCACCTGCTGCGCACCCACACCTCGCCGGTGCAGATCCGCTACATGAAGGAGAACGATCCGCCGCTGCGGGTGATTGCCCCCGGTCGGGTCTACCGCCGCGACAACGTTGACGCCACCCACTCGGCGGTCTTCCACCAGGTGGAACTGCTGGCCATCGACGAGGGCCTCACCTTCACGGACCTCAAGGGCACGGTCAAGACCTTCCTGCAGGAAATCTTCGGCGACATCCCGGTGCGCTTCCGGGCCAGCTACTTCCCCTTCACCGAGCCCTCCGCCGAGGTGGACGTGCAGTGGAAGGGTCGCTGGCTGGAGGTGATGGGCTGCGGCATGGTCGACCCGAACGTGCTCAAATCCGTTGGTCTCGACCCCGAAGTCTACAGCGGCTTCGCCGCCGGTCTGGGGGTGGAGCGCTTCGCCATGGTGCTGCACCAGATGGACGACATCCGTCGTCTTTACAGCAGCGACCTGCGCTTCCTGCGCCAGTTCTAGGGGCTCTGGGGATCGACCGTACGGCCGCGAAGAGCCTGCCATAGTGTCTGCAGGCGACGGCGCAGTCCCAGGGGTGAGGCGAGAACCGTGTCAGGCTGGGCTCCGGTTCCGCTCCCCGCTGGAGGCAGCAGCAGGCGACGCCGGGGCTGAGTGGTCACCGCCTGCAGAATCAGTTCGCGGATACGGGCCGGGGCAAACCCCTTGGCCAGGGCCAGACGCACCACCTGCAGCGGGTACTGGTGCTGACGGGCCAGCTGCAGCAGGGTCTCTCGCTGGAAGCGTAGGTTTCGGTTCATCACAGTCAGGGGGCAGTCCATCCCCCATCATCGGGATGGGGTTGGTTCCCTGGCAAGCGCCCCCGGCTCTGCCCCCGAGCCCGATCCCCTGCGGTAGTCTGGATTCGTCGAATGGCTTCGGCCCCTGTTCCGCCGCTGGCACGGCGATCGCCCATGGACCGCACCCCCAACCGCACCGTGATTGTCGCCCCAGCCAATCGCCCTCGTGCCTCCGAGCCCACGAGACCAGAGAGGATCTCGTATGCCGTCTTCTGCTTGAAA
>CAWUMD010000278.1:0-2402 GCA_963923365.1 uncultured bacterium | reverse complement strand
TGTACGTGCGCCCGGGGGTGGCGATCGACCCTCTACTGCGGGGTGGGGGCCAGGAAACGGGGCTGCGCTCCGGCACCCAGGCGGTGGCGGCGATCGCCGGTTTCGGGGAGGCCGCCGCCCTGGCCGCCCGGGAGCTGGAGGCCGAGGCGGCACGGCTGACGGCCCTACGCGATCAGCTCCACAGCTCCCTGGACGCGCTGCCCGGGCTGGCGCTGACGGGAGATCCGCTGCAACGGCTGCCCCACCACCTCAGCTACACCGTCCGCCATCCCAGCGGGCAGCCGATCACCGGCCAGCAGGTGGTGCGGGCCCTGAATCTGGCCGGGATCGGCATCAGTGCCGGGTCCGCTTGCAGCAGTGGCCGCACGGTTCCCAGTCGGGTGCTGAGGGCGATGGGGTACGACGAGTGCAGCGCCCTGGGAGCCATCCGCCTCAGCCTGGGCCGTCATACCCATCGCGAGGATGTCGAGTGGGTGGCAATGGTACTGGCCCAGGTGCTGGCACGGCTGGAGCCGGAGCCGATTCGCCGCTGAGCCGGGGGTCGGTTTAAGGTGTAGGAGTTCTCCTGCGCCCCAGCCCTTTCTGATGACTGTGTTGCCTGCGGATATCGAGTCGGCCGTTGTTCAGGCCCAGGCGTCCACCCGGGCGGCCCTGGCCGATGGTCTCACCCGTATTCAGGTGGAGCTGGGCGACGCGGAACTGAAAATTCAACCGGTGGCGGAGCAGTTTCTGACAGCCTTCGCCGACTACGGCGATCGCCTGCGGGTGTTCTTCCCCGATGCCGGCGCCGCCGCCCTGGCCCGACGGGACTGGGGCGAGACGGCCTTCCCAGTCCGGGGTATGAGCGATCGCGCCGCCGCCATTCAACCCCAGGAAGAGCTGTTCCTGTTCATCGAGCCCTCCTCGGTGGAAGTGCAGGAACTCGAGCAGTACTGCCAGGAAGCGGGCGATCGCCCGGTGATCCTGCTCAATCCCCGCCTCGAGGACATCGCCACCGTCGGCATCGGTTATGCCGGTCGCCAACTGCGGGAGCGGTTCCTCAACCAATGGCAGAGCGTCTACTACTGCCGCCCCTTCGAAGGTGGTGCGGTGTTCCGGGCCTATCCGGAGCGCTGGCAGGTCTACCTGGAGCAGCTGATGGGGGATGAGCTGATCTACGAAGGCGATCGCCGCCCCGCCGGTGAGGAGCTGGACCGGATTCTGCTGCAGGCCCTGGGCCCCGCCGAGGGCGACACCGCCCCCGCCCGGCCGACGGGGCTGCTGGCCGGGATGCAGAGTTTCCTCAAGGCCCTGAGCAGCTGACGGGTATGGCCAGCAGGATCATCATCGGCGACGTCCACGGCTGGTACGCCCCCCTGGCGGACCTGCTCAGCTGGATCAGCCCCGGGGCCGAGGATCAGGTGATTCTGCTGGGGGATCTGATCGACCGGGGCCCGGAGTCGGCCCGGGCGATCGCCCTGGTACAGCAACAGGGATACCGCTGCCTACTGGGTAACCACGAGCACATGATGCTGCAGGCCCTTGCCCAGGGCGGTGCACAAGGTGAACTCTGGCAGCGCTGGATGATGACCGGTGGTGAAGCGACCCTGGCCAGCTTCCGGCGCCCGGCGGATATTCAGGAGCATCAGCCCTGGTTTGCGGACCTGGCGGCCAGCCTCGACCTGGGGGATCTCTGGCTGTCCCACGCCGGGCTCGACCCGCGGATGGCCCTCGCCGACCAGGGACCGAGTCAGCTCTGCTGGATTCGCGACGACTTTCTCACCTGGCCCGAGGCCTACTTCCGCGACAAGACGATCGTGCTCGGCCATACCGTCACCGCCACAGTGGAGGGCGTGATGCCCGGCCAACTGCTGCTGGGTCCCCGCTGGGTGGGCATCGAGACCGGCCTCTACCATCCGGCCAGTGGCTGGCTGACCGCCCTCGACTGGGATCGACAGCGGATTTATCAGATCAACCGACTCAGTGGCGATCGCCGTTCCCTGCCGCTGGGAGACGCTGCGATCGCCATCGACCCGCGCCAGATCAGCCGTAAGCCTCTGGTGACCTGCTGAACCCTGCGATCGCGGACGTAGAATGGCCTCACTGCATACTGCGTTTCCATGGCATTCCTCGATTCCCAGGGCCGTCTGTTCGGCAAACTCAGCCTGCTTGACCTCGGAGCGGCTGGCATCATCGTCGCGGCGGTGGGCAGCCTGTTCCTGACCCCCAGCCTGACGGGATCGGTGGCCCAGGTCGGCGCCAGAAAGCAGGCCCTGCAGGTGGATGTGCTGATCAAGGGGTTCAGCGCCGGCAACGCCAGCACCCTGATCGCTGATATTCAGAAGGAAGGCAGCAGCAACATCATCATCCGCAACCAGCCCTACGGCCAGGTGAAGGTGCTGTCTCTTATACACATCTCCGAG
>CAWUMD010000277.1:0-2408 GCA_963923365.1 uncultured bacterium | reverse complement strand
TACTCCTCAATCCCGCCACCAACTTCGCCTCTGGCACCCCCCTGAACGCTTACGAACCGGGAGACCCGCCATCTGCCGACCCACACCCGGATGGTGCGGCTGGCCGAGGAGTGGCTCTGGGATCACCTGGGCGAGACGGTCAGCTGGGCAGATCTGCACAGGGCGATCGCCACCTCTCCCCGCAGTCTGCAGCGGGCCTTCCGCAGCGAATACCAGATCAGCCCCCGGCAGTGGCTGCGGCAGCAGCGCCTGTTGCAGTTGCGCCTGTCACTGCTCAACCCCGAGGTGAGCCAGCAATTTGGCGTCGATGCACTGATTCAGCAGTGCGGTCTTCCGACCAGCCCATCGACCCGCCGTGCCTACCGGCTGTGCTACGGCGAAACCCCGTTCCGCAGCTGGCAGCGATCGCAGGCGAAGAGAAGCTGAGGCCTCGGGATAGGGCCCGCCCCCCGGCTCATACTGGGGAGGTCCGGTTGCCGGCTACCGCCTCATGACTCCCCTCGGTCTGCTGACGCTGATCTTCATCGCCTCTCTGTTCAAGGGACTGAAGCTGGATCGGGAATACCAGCGGGGCGTCATCTATCGGCTGGGACGGGTCCGCAAGCTGCGGGGCCCGGGTCTGTACTGGATTCTCCCCTGGGTGGAACAGAAGGTGCAGGTGGACGTGCGCACACGCACAGTCAACATCGAACCCCAGGAAACGGTCACCGCCGACAGCGTGACGATTCGGGTCAATGCGGTGCTCTACTACCGGATGATCGACCCGATTCGGGCCATTAATTCCGTCGAGAGCTATCGGGATGCGGTCTACCAGATCGCCCTCACCACCCTGCGCAATGTGGTCGGCCAGAACCTGCTCGATGACGTGCTGCAGAACCGGGATCAGATCAATTTCAAGGTGCAGGAAATCGTCGATGAGGTCACCGAGCCCTGGGGGATCGTGATCGAACGGGTAGAAATGAAGGACGTCGAGATCCCCACCAGCATGCAGCGGGCCATGGCCAAGGAGGCAGAGGCGGTCCGAGAGAAGCGGGCTCGGCGAATTAAGGCAGAAGCAGAGCTGGAGGCCTCGGAGAAACTGGCAGCCGCTTCCCGGATCATCAGCGGCAATCCCGCGGCCCTGGAACTGCGACGTCTGCAGATGCTGGCGGAAATCGGCACCGAGAACAACACAACCACCGTGCTGATGATGCCATCGGACTTTCCGATTCTGGCCCGCCGCCTGACGGAGTACCTGGGCGGAGACGGTCAGGATGCCGAGTCCGCCCCAGATACCCCCGAGGACAGCAGTCTTTAGACCGCAGCGGCCATACCTTCGTAGAGGCGATCGCGGATCAGATCCCGCAGGGTGGGATCGCGCTGGACGTCGCGATCGCTGAGCAGGAACCACCAGAGACGCAGATTGTTGAACATGGTCAGCCGCTCCGATGCGCGCTTTACATTCCTTAACAATCTAGCGCGTCCGGGTTGAGGCGGTAGTGCGGGGAACCGTCCGACCCGGTCGTGCAGACCGTCCGACCCGTAGCTGCTCAGTAGCGCCGCACCAGGGAATCAGCCCGCCAGAGCGAGCCCAGCAGGGACAGGAAGGCATCAAGACTACCGACCCGACGCAGCTTCTGGAACCAGGCCGCGTCGTTGTAGAGCAGCCGGATCAGGGCCGCCTCGCGCTCGGCATCCGCCAGGTTGAACTGCAGCCCCAGCAGGGGATACCCCTCCCGGTTGGCCTGTCGGACCACCTTCACAGGCAGGGTCAGTGACATCTGAGGAAACTCCAGCTCCCCGTGGTCAATGTCCAGTTGGGGGAGCCGATCCGTGAGCAGCAGGGCCGCTCCCTGCTCCGACACATCCGAGGTCACCCCCCACCAGCTCTGCCCCTGAGCCCGCAGACAGGCCACAGTCTCCAAGGGAAAGCGATCGCACTCCCGTCGCACCGGCTGGTCGATACAGGCCAGCAGACAGACCAGCATCAGCCCCCCGTTGTAGAGCGTCCAGATCACCATGATCCCCTCCCCTTCGAAGGGCGATCGCAGCCAGCTGGGATCCAGCAGCGGCAGGCCATAGCGGCTGAAGATTCCCACCAGGAACAGCACCAGGTACAGCCCAAAGGGCCAGGCCAGAGGCAGATCCAGACTCTGGCGATCGGCGCGGCGATCCTTGGCGGTCACCAGGCTGCCCACCAGCCGGAACGGGTGCAGCATCACCTGACCCAGGCGTACCAGAGCCGGAAAACAGAACAGCGATTCGTAGACCTCGGCCCAGAACTGGAAGTAGTGGCGGTCCGTCAGCCAGGAGGGAACACCATAGAGCAGAATCAGGAACGGCACGCCGTAGGCCAGGTACTCCACCGGCGGCGCCACGATCAGACTGAAACCCACCACCAGGCTGGCCAGGGGCAGAAGGATGTAGCC
>CAWUMD010000276.1:0-2413 GCA_963923365.1 uncultured bacterium | reverse complement strand
GCTCTGGCCCGGTTCCGAGACGATCGGCCAGGCTCGCTGAATCATCAGCTCCAGGGCATCGGTGTCAAAGCCAATCTGCTGACAGTACTGGATCACCTGGGCTTCCACCTGCTGCCGCAGCCAGGCGAAGTCGGGATGTTCGTGGATCGCAGCCACGCCATTGACGTCACCGGTCCAGGCGCTCTCGCCGCTGGGGTTGGCGAAGACGTCGCCCCGCCAGGCGAGGACATGCTGCTGCATGGTTCCCAGCAGGTCGTCGGACGGGCAGATCGTCTCCCGGGCGATCGCCAGGGGGAACCAGGTGTCGATAGGCACGGTGGGGCGGGCAGTCGCTACCCCAGCACCTTATCGCGTTGTCGGACCGGTTTCTGGCCCTGGGACCAGTGCCCGTGAACATTGACGGCGTCGGGGACGGCGGAGGTAAGCAGGGCCGACAGACGGGCTCAGCTGACATCCGGTAAGCGCGGGGGAGCCCAGCGGTAGAGCGGGGCCAGGGAGCCGGGGCGGCGCCGGGGGTAGCCGTAGGGGCGCAGCTGTTCGATGCGGGCGGCGATGGTGTGGGCGATCGCCTGAAGCTGTCGCAGCACCTGTTCGGCGGGGCGCTTGCCGAGACGTTTCATCAGGACGGCCCGCTGGTGGCAATGGTCGGCCCAGCGTCGGACGTCCTCGGCCCGACTCCAGTTCACCTGGTGCATCCAGGGAATGTGCTGCTCAATCTCAGGTGGTAGCGGCCCGATTACCGCCACGACGACTCCCGGTATGCGGTTGTTCTGCGGCATGAACCCCATGCGTGCTCCCCACGGTGTGTGAACCCGGCCAAGGCGAAAAAGCGTCTTGCCAGGATGCCCAGGATCAGGCAGAGCGTAACGGGGCGAGTGGGTTGATCGGGCTCCGGGGCTGCAACGCCATCCTGGGTCGGGTCTGTTGGAGCGACAGGTCTTTGGGCTCTGTCTGGCAGCGGGTATGTGATGGCACCTGCGCTCGGGGGGCATGGATGCGTTCGTCCTTGACCTCCCGGCTCCCAGTCTCTATCTCGCCTGAACCCTCGGGTAAATCCCGTCACGCCCTACCCCCTGAACGTTTACCAGGCCAGAATGTATCCGTTGTTACAGTTTGCTCCACCCAAATGCTGCGACAGGTGATTGCGTCAGTAGCGGCTGAACGCCAACGGGGTCGGGCCTACCAGCCGAAGTTCTCTACCCGGCACACCCTCTTCTCCTGGTTGGGAGGCCTGGTAGCCATCGCCCTGCTGGGAATCCTCACGACACTGAGTGGCCACCTGCTGGTAGCAGCCCCCCTGGGAGCATCCACGGTCCTGCTGTTCGGCAATCCCCGCAGCCCCCTGGCCCAGCCAAGAAATGTCCTGCTCGGCAATCTGGTCGGCGCGGTGGTCAGCGTGCTGGCTGTCTCCTGGCTGGGTGTGGCTCCCCTGGTCATGGGGCTTGCCGTCGGCCTGACAATCGGCATCAGCCAACGGCTCCGTTGTCTGCATCCCCCGGCGGGCGCTGTGGCCCTGCTGGGTGTCCTCCTGCACGCGCACTGGGGCTACGTCATCTTTCCCATCCTGGTCGGCTCTCTGGTGTTGTGCCTCGTCGCCCTCGTCTTTGCCCGGATCACCCACGAGCCCTATCCTCAGCATTGGCTCTGACCGGATCGCTACCCGTTCTGCTCAACAGCCTCAGCGGGCCAGCCAGCTCTCCAGATCCGTCACACTATGGAGCGGTGCCTCTGCCGGACCGCAACTGTGACTGTGCTGTTCCTCCCCGGGCTCTGGCCCCTGCCGCTGCTGCTCCTCTTCACCCTGGGTTGGGTAGCCGTTGCTGGCCTTGTGATTCTCGCCCTCGGGCTGCACTGGATGTTCAGTCGCGCTCCCCGACTCGGCCCGGGCCGGGTGACGGAGGCGGGGACCGGCCGACTGACCGTGGTGGTGCCCGCCTATAACGAGAGCGCCAACATCGGCGATTGCATGGCAGCCATTCTGGCCAGCGAAGAGCCGGGGCTCGACTGGCAACTGCTGGTGGTCGACGACGAGTCGACCGACAACACCCTCGAACTGGCCGAAGCCGCTGCTGCGGATCACCCCCGGGTGCAGGTCCTCTCGGCAGGGCCGCGCCCGCAGGAGGAGGCCTGGGTGGGCAAGAACTGGGCCTGCGAGCAGGGCTGGCAGTGGCTGTGCCGCCAGGACCGGGAGCTGGGGCACAGCCCGGATGACGACTGGATCCTGTTTGTGGATGCGGATGTGCGCCTGGAACCGGGGGCTCTGGGTGCGGCCCTGGCGGAGGCGATCGCCTCCCACAGCGACCTGCTCAGTCTCGCACCGCGTCTGGAGTGTGCCTGTCTGGCGGAGTGGCTGGTGCAGCCGATTGTGGCCTCACTGCTCGGGTTGGGGTTCCCCATGACCCAGGCCAACGAT
>CAWUMD010000275.1:0-2433 GCA_963923365.1 uncultured bacterium | reverse complement strand
GTGCCCTACTACTACACCGGTCTGAAGCTGAAACCCCTGCTGAAGCGCCAGCTGATGGCCCTGAGCAAGGTGCTGGAGGAGCATCCGGACTGGTTGACCCAGCTCTGGTTCGGCAGCTGGCCCCTGGAGTTCGGGGTCTGGCTCGATGAGCAGAAGATCGATCTGCTGCCCGCCTGGAAGTCCAGTCAGAGCCGATGCCAGTGCCTCAGCCCCGAGTTTCCCTGCAAGCACGTGGCCGGGCTGGCCCTGTACATGGGCTCGCTGATCGAGCAGGAACCCCTCTCGCTGCTGGGCCTGCGGGGATTGGAGATGCCGGATCTGCAGGAGCAGCTGGAGCAGAACCGCTTTGCCCGTCTGATGCTGGCCCGCCAGGAGGCAGAACTCCTCAACGCGATTCCCTGCTATCTGCCGGATCTGCATGCCGAAGCGGTGCCGACCAAGGTCAGTCCCCAGGAGTTCTGGGGGGCAGCGGCGGAACCGGCTCCCCTGCCCGCGCTGGCGCCGCCGCGGGCCTGGCTGGCGGCATCGCCATCACCCCTGTTCTGGCAGGGTAAGCGCAACTTCGAGACGGTGCTCGACGATATCCACGGGCGTCTGCTGCAGCGCTGGCCTCAGCTGAACCGGGCCGGTGAGACCTCGGGCGGCAGCGGTGTACCACCACAGGCCGCATCGGCAAACCCCGCCGCCAGCGACGGCACCAGCACGAAGGGGGAACTGAAGCCGCAGAAGAGCGCCAGACGCTCCCAGTCGGGTACCCGGCCGCAGAAGGGCCGCTGATCGGTACTGAAGCTGACGGGACAACGCACCCAACGGGCGGGTAGGTCCGCCAGGGCGGGCAGCCAGCGGGCGATCGCCGCCCGGATGGCCGCCTCGCTCGCGGCGGCGCTCGGCAGTGGGTGGCCGATGGTCTCCAGGGCGCTGATCTGCCCCAGGCGCAGGTGCCCGTCGCGGAACTGCAGTGCCCCCGGATCGAGGATAGGGTCCGGCCAGTCGGGGTCGGGGCGATCCCAATTCAGTTCTGCCGCCCGGGCCTCGAGACCGAAGCGTCGTAGGCGGGCCCCCATCACCAGGGTCCGCAGGGTCAGTGGGGTGGGCTCGGTCTCCAGCAGGTCAGCCTGGCTGTGGAACAGCGGCAGCCGTACCCCCAACTGGTGCAGCAGCCGTTTACTGTCGGCCCCGGCAGCCACCACCGTCTGTCCGGCCTGCAGATCCTGACCGTCCTGGGTGCGGACCCCCAGCACCCGCCGTCCATCGGTGAGCAGCCTCTCGATGTTGGCCACCTGGAACTGGCCACCCCGCTCTACCAGCCCGGCCCGGTAGGCCTCCACCAGGGCGGCGGGTTCCACCTGACCGTGGTCGATGCGGAAGGCCCCGGCGATCGCCCCGCTCAGCAGTGGTTCCTCAGCCCGCGCGGCGTCGGCTTCCAGCCAGACGGGGGCCCGCTCGAACGCCGCCATCTGAACCATCAGCTCCGTCGGGTCGTCCTCTGCATCCACCGCCAGCAGCAGGGTGCGCCGTCGGTAGTCGAAATCCAGGGGCAGCTCCCGGCTCAGGGCCTCCAGGCGGGTTCGACCTGCTGCAAACCACTGCCGCTGGAGGGGTGTCACCGCTGCCCAGTCCGGGACGCCACCGTAGCTGTGGCGGCTGGCCCCGCTCACGTTGGCATGGCGGTCCAGAAGCAGCACCGATTGCCCCCGGCCCTGCAGTTCGTAGGCCAGGGCGGCGCCGGTCAGGCCCGCTCCGAGGATCAGCCAGTCAGGATGCATGGGCATGGGGGATCATCAAGCAGGTTCATTGATCATGGGGGTTAAGGTTGTCCAGTGCTACTGAACAAGGCCTTACTCTTCAACCGTCTCGATCCGAACTGATCCTGCCTGATGGCTTCAGATAGGTCTGTCACGGAGTAGGAAGGCTTGTCAGCAGGGAAAAGTCAGCATGGGAGAATGATCTGGAATTCGGAAAGACTCAAGACTAATCCGGCCGCACGTCTGTAATATCCTTCCTCTATCTCCAGTTATAGCCTATGCCTAGTTCTCGTGGGAATTATTCCAAACTCAAGGTCGTCTGGATCGTAGTGCTGATCTGGCTGCTCTTGGGGGTCATGGGTCTGTTCCTAGAATCAAAGGATTATGCTCCGATACAGCAAGGAAGCAGTCAGCTGATTCGCCAGAAATTTGTTGCCGAGCCTGATGTCAGTATTGCAGGCTGGAATGGCCAGCAGGGTTCGCATTCTCCTGGCATGGCTGTCAGCGAAAAGGGACTGTGGACCTACGCGACGGAAAATCGGATGGAGTTTAAGCCGGTCGATACTGATGTCGATGTGGTTAGGACTGGATTCTTCGTTGATAACATCTATGCCATTAATCTAGATGCACCTCTCTTCATGAGTGAAGGGCGTTTCTGGCTGCAGTGGAAGCCGCGGCTCCAAGAGAA
>CAWUMD010000274.1:0-2453 GCA_963923365.1 uncultured bacterium | reverse complement strand
CCGCCGTGGTCACGCAGAACATCGACTTCTGGAAGCTTTCGCAGATCTGCACCCGTAGGTCGCGATCGCCGCGGCTGTGGGAATGGTAATAGTCGTCGAGCGGCTTCGGCAGGAAGTGGATCATGTCCTGCATCAGCAGGGTGGGCGGAATCCCCGCCCCGCCGATGGGCAGCGGATCGGCGTAGAGGGCTCCGTACTGGAAGCTCGCCTGGTCCTCGGGAATCTGGCCCGCCTGGGCGTTGTAGGAGATGGTGCCGCTGAAGGGAGTGCCCCGGAAGAACACGGCTTCGACGTAGGGAACCGCCGTATCCATCAGGAAGGTGAGATTAGCCGACGCCGGCAGGATGTCGTAGGACCGACCGCCGATCTCCACCGTCAGGGTCACGGGGTTGGCCGCCGCCGCCACCAGCCCGTCGAGGATATGGCTGACCACATCGCCGACCGTGCGGATGGTGCGGGCCTCGTAGCCCTCCCAAAGGGTGAGGAAGATGTCGCTCATCACCCGCCAGAACAGCCCCAAGCCCTGGTAGTAGGCTGCCTGACGCACCTGCTCCGGCAGGAAATCGGGGAAGAGGCGATGCAGACCGAGCAGCAGCGGATTACGCCCGATCTTGGCCTGAATAGCCGCTTCCGCCAGGGCGGCGAACTCCGGCGTATCCAGGAAGGCATCCAACCCGCCGCCCCCATGCCAGAGCATCGCCTTCATGCAGTACTCGGCGTACTCGAAGTTGATCCGGTCGTGGTTGAGGTGCCGGAGCAGCCGGGCCGGGGTGATCTCGCCGTCGAAGTACTTGAAGAGGGGAAACGGATTGAGGAACTGCTGCTGGGCGATGTAGCAGAGATTGGTGGAGTAGGCATCGAGCACTACCCCGTAGCTGAGCAGGACCCCGCAGATTTCCAGCAGCAGGATCGGATCGCCCGAGTCCGTGAGCAGGGCCTCACCGGCCTCCAGTCGATGGATCGTCTCCGCCAGGGGGTGACGGGAGGGGGCGAGGATAGGGGAAACCATGGCAGCCATCAGGGAGAGAAGGCGAGGAAGATCTGCAGGGTGCCGGCGAATTCGGACCAGAGGTCCCGCAGGCCGAAGGTAATCGCCAGCAGCGCACCCAGACCGATCAGGATCGTGACCAGATAGGCCTGGGACTGACCGCTGGCACTGTACTTCAGGCTCTGGCCCCCGAATAGCGTGCCGAAGCCGATGGCATTCGCCAGACCATCCACCAGGTAGCGGTCGACCCAGCTGGCCAGTCGGGAGATGGTTCCGATCAGGGCCACGACCGTGATCCGGTAGACACGATCGATGTAGAAGTCGTAGGCGAACAGCGCCTGGAGCGGCTGCAGCGGCTGCTCCATCGGCCGGGAGGCGCCGCGGGAACGCAGGGGCAGCACTGCTCCGATTCCGAAGCCGATCAGGCCCGAGGCAATCAGCACCGGTTCACCCCACTCCGAGGCGAAGGTACTGCCCACCAGGGGCGAGGCCCAGGTCAGCAGCAGCTGCCAGCGCTGCAGCATAAAGGGCAGCAGCAGGTTGACGACGATCAGGGCCACCATCGGCACGGCCATCGGCCAGGGCACTTCCGGGGCCCGGCGGGTCTTGGCCTGGGGAGAACCCAGGAAGACGAGACGGAAGACCCGCACCAGATTGATCGCGCTCAGGGCGTTGACCAGGGCCACCAGGATCAGCAGCCACAGGGGCGCATCCCAGAAGCCATCAACCCAGCGGCGCAGCGTCCAGAACATACCCAGGGGCAGCAGGGAGACCAGACTGAGGGAGCCGACGACAAAGGCCAGGGTGGTGGCAGGCATCCGCGACCAGAGGCCGCCCATTTCAGTGATGTTCTGATCACTGGTGGTGGCGATCACCGAGCCTGCACTGGTGGCCAGCAGCGCCTTGGCGATCGCATGGCTGAGCAGCAGCAGCAGGGCAACGTCGACGGCAGACTGACCGACGGCGACGAACACCAGCCCCAGGTAGGCGCTGGTGGAGTGGGAGAGGGTGCGCTTGATGTCGATCTGGGCGATCGCCACCAGGGAGGCGCCGATGGCCGTCGCCGCACCGATCGCCACCATCACCTGGGAGACGATGGGCGACATCGTCAGCACCGGCTGCAGCTTGATCAGCACGTAAGCCCCGGCCGAGACCACAATCGTGTTCCGCAGAATCGAGGCGGGACTGGGCCCCTCCATCGCCTCATCCAGCCAGAGGTGAAGCGGGAACTGGGCGCACTTGCCGATCGGCCCGGCCAGCAGGGCCAGACCCAGCAGGGTTGAGCCGAGCAGCGACAGGGGCTGACCGTCGGCCCAGACCTCCAGCTCGGGGAAGGTCAGGCCCGCCCCAAGCGCGGACAGCGCCACCACCCCCATCAGCAGGAAGACATCTCCGACCCGCTTGGTCAGGAAGGCATCCCGGGCGGCGGTGACCACCAGGGGCTGGGCATACCAGAAGCCCACCA
>CAWUMD010000273.1:0-2502 GCA_963923365.1 uncultured bacterium | reverse complement strand
TCTGAAGTTGGGCATCGGCCGTGCGCAGCTGGGCAGCAGTCTGCTGCTGACGGGCTACGGCGGCCCGGAGTCCGGCTTCGGTCTGGGCCAGTTCGCGACGAGCCTGCTTCTGGCGGCGCTGGGCCTGGTCGCGCTGGCGCTGGCTCTGTTCCACCGCCAGTTTCGAGACCGCCAGTTCCGCCCGGGCCTTGCGCAGGCGATTCTGTACTGCCTCGTACTGGAAGACCCCGTTGCGCAGCTGGGAGTTGGTGGCAAACAGGATGCCGAGGGTGCTGGCGGAAATCAGACTGCCGGTGAAGATGGTCAGCACCACCGCCGTCTGCTTGGGGCGGAGGTTGAACAGGCTGAGGCGGGCCTTGCCGATCTTCGAACCGAGGCGATCGCCGATGGTCGCGATCACGCCGCCGAGGACCAGAATCGCCAGTACCAGTGTCAGGCCGGAAAGCATGGAGGGGGTGGCAGGACCGTGATGCGGCGAACCCCCCTATCTTCAGGGCTGGCCCTGCGGACAGCAAGAACTCTAGGCGAACTTCTGGCTGAGGGCGATGGGGTTGAAGACGGTGATCTTCTTCTTGTTGATCGAGATCATCTCCGAGTCGCGCAGATCGCCCAGCAGCCGGGTGACGGTGACCCGGGTCGAGCCGATCGCTTCGGCGATCGCCTGGTGGGAGAGTTTCAGGTCAATGGTGATCCCCTCGGCGCCGGGCGCGCCGAAGTCCCGGCAGAGGATCAGCAGGAAGCTGACCAGCCGCGAACCCATATCCCGGTGCGCCAGGGTTTCGATCATCATCTCGGTCTGGAGAATGCGCGAGGAGAGCCCCTGGAGCATCATCATCCCCAGCTCCGGATTGGTCTGCAGGGCTCGCTTCATCTGGTCGATGGGCACTGAGAGCAGTTCCACCGGGGTGAAGGCGACCGCATGGTAAAACCGGTCCGACTTCTGCCCCGTCAGCAGCGACAGCACCCCGAAGACGCTATTCTCCCGCAGCAGGGCCACGGTGATTTCCTCCCCGGCCTCGTAGACCCGGGAGAGCTTGACGGCACCCTTGACCAACAGATAGACCCGCTCGGCCGGATCCCCCGGAAAGAAAATGGTCTTGCCCCGGTCGAAGATTTCCACCTGGGGGGGATAGGTGGAGCTGACCGCTTCCTTGAAGACGGTGACGAGGGATTTGTCCTGGGCAAGGATCACGGCGAGCAACCGAACATCAGTAGGGGCAGAAGCTCCGGACGGTGCCCAGCCGAGGCCGGTCGTCGGGATTGAGGGTAACCCTAAGGCTCGCCATCCCCCCATTTTGTAGCCGATGTTACGAAGCCCGGGCTGGGGCGGATGACGCGGCCGGTCCGATGGCAACGGATAATGGGGGCATTTACCGTTCGCACCCTCGCACCGATGCTGAATCTCGCCGGAAAGAAAGCGCTCGTTACCGGGATCGCCAACAACAAGTCGATCGCCTGGGGCATCGCCCAGCAGCTGGCCAATGCCGGGGCCGAGCTTGGTGTCACCTACCTGCCGGACGATCGCGGCCGGGCCGAGAAGAAGGTGCAGGATCTGACGGCTCCCCTCAATCCCACCCTGTTCCTGCCCCTGGATGTCCAGAACGACGAGCAGATGCAGTCCACCTTCGACCGCATCCACGAGGCCTGGGGTGGGATCGACGTCCTGGTCCACTGTCTGGCCTTCGCCGGCAAGGATGAACTCACCGGCGACTTCAGCAATACCAGCCGGGGCGGCTTCACCCGCGCCCTCGACGTCAGCGCCTACTCCCTGGTCGACATGTGCCGTCTGGCCAAGCCCCTGTTCAATGACGGTGCCAGCGTGATCACCCTCAGCTACCTGGGTGGCGTGCGCGTCATCCCCAACTACAACGTCATGGGTGTGGCCAAGGCCGCCCTGGAGATGAACGTCCGCTACCTGGCTTCGGAACTCGGTCCCCAGAACGTGCGCGTCAACGCCATCTCCGCCGGTCCGATCCGCACCCTGGCTTCCTCGGCTGTGGGCGGCATCCTCGACATGATCCACCACCTCGAGGAAACCGCGCCCCTGCGTCGCACCGTCACCCAGGACGAAGTCGGTGGCACCGCGGCCTTCCTGGCCAGCCCCCTCTCCAGCGGCATCACCGGTCAGGTGATTTACGTGGATGCGGGCTACTGCATCATGGGCATGTAGGAGTCCGTCCATGAGCACCTCTCCCACGGGCCAGGACCGCACCGCCACGGTGCACCGGAAAACCGGCGAAACCGACGTCACGGTCAGTCTCAACCTCGACGGCAGCGGCCGCTGCGAGGCGGACACCGGCATTCCCTTCCTCGACCACATGCTGCACCAGATCAGCTCCCACGGACTGGTGGACCTGACGGTGAAGGCAGTGGGCGACATCCACATCGATGATCACCACACCAACGAGGATGTGGGCATCACCCTGGGCATGGCCTTGGCCCAGGCTCTGGGCGATCGCAAGGGCATCGCCCGCTTCGGCCACTTCGTCGCCCCCCTCGACG
>CAWUMD010000272.1:0-2508 GCA_963923365.1 uncultured bacterium | reverse complement strand
CGATCTGGTGGCCGCCGATCTGGAGACCTGTCATGGGATTGCCACGGCCGGCAGCCCTCCCCGTGCCGGAACAGGGGCACCCCTGAGGGCCCATGAGGTTTCGGGAACGAGCGCAACGCCCTCCCCACTCAGCTGATGCGGCTGCGGGAGAGGGCCCGGGCGGCCTGCTCGATCACCTCCTGGAGGCGCTGGGGCCGGATCGGCTTGGAGATGTAATCGTTCATGCCTGCGTCGAGGCACTGCTGGCGATCGCTCTCGAGGGCGTTGGCGGTCATCGCCACGATCCAGGGTTGGGAACTGTTGCGATCGCGGATGGCGCGGGTTGCTGCGTAGCCGTCCACATCCGGCATCTGCAGATCCATCAGCACCAGGTCGTAGGGCAGTTGGGGAAGCTGGTCGAGAATCTCCCGACCGCTGGGGACGACGTCCGCGTGGTACCCCCAGCGTTCGAGCAGGGCCAGGGCCACCCGTTGATTGATTGGATTGTCCTCCGCCAGCAGGATGCGGAGTCTGCTCTCCGGCGGCTCCTCCGAGTCGGGAACCGGCCCAACCGCGGCCGGAGACTCCCCCGTAGGTGTCAGCAGGGCCTCTAACTGCGTTATCCGGGTCGGCAGGGCCAGGCGACGGGCCTGGGGCAGTACCGGACAGGGAATGTCTCCCAGCAGCACCAGGCGATCGCCGAAGCTCCGCGCCAGGGTTATCAGCTCCGGGTCCTGACGGAGCAGACGGGGGCCCAGAAACAGCCATTCGTCCGGTAGTGGTGGGGCACAGCGGTGGCTGGCGGAGAGCTGATGACCCATCCGCTCCAGGCGGCTGCAGAGGTGGGCTGCAGGTTCCTGCCGATGGCAGAGCACCCGGATCGTCTGCGGCTGGGCCACGGGGGGCGGGGGACTGGGGTCGTCGCTATCGACACGGATCCGCCAGAGGAAGGAACTGCCCTGGAGACTGGACTGCTCAAGGGTCAGATCACCCCCCATCAGCTGACAGAGACGACGGCTGATCACCAGCCCTAGCCCTGTGCCCCCGAAGCGGCGGGTGGTGGTGCTGTCTCCCTGGGCGAAGGGCTCGAACAGGCGTGACTGCTGCTGGCTGCTGATGCCGATGCCTGTATCCCGAACCCGACCTGCGAGCCAGCGACGCCCGTCGCTGTCCACCTGCTGCTCGAGGCTCATGCTGATATGCCCGACATCGGTGAACTTGATGGCGTTGCCGATCAGGTTCAGCAGCACCTGGCGCAACCGCAGCGAGTCCACCGCCAGCCGGGCCGGTAGGTGGGGGTCGATCGGTGCGTAGAGGTCAAGGCCCTTGCTACTGGCCAGGGGGGCGAGGATGTCGGTGATCTCGTCGACCAGGGTGACCGGGTCAATCAGTTCCGGTGAGAGGTCCAGATTGCCGCTCTCGATTTTGGAGAAGTCCAGAATGTCGCTGATCAGGCTGAGGAGCAGTTCCGAACTGCTCTGGATGGTCTGGAGCTTGGCCTGCTGCTGCGGATCGAGGCGCGTGCCCTGGAGCAGGTGAGCCATGCCGATCACCGCATTCAGCGGCGTGCGCAGTTCGTGGCTCATGGTCGCCAGGAATCGGCCCTTGGCCTCATCGGCGGCTTCCGCCTGGCGTCGTGCTTCCTCGAGTGCTGCATTCTGCTCCTCCAGGCGGGCGGTGGCCTCGACCCGTTCGGTCACATCCTGCTGAAAGCCGAGGAAGGCGATGATGCTGCCCCGGTCATTGAAGACCGGGCTGATGGTCAGCTCGTTCCAGAACAACTCGCCGCTTTTGCGGCGGTTGTGCAGCACCTCCCGGCAGGAACGGCCTTCCCGCAGCGCCAGGCGGATACGGTTGCGGGCCTCCGGATCGCTCTCCGGGTCCTGGAGCAGTCGGCTGTCGCGGCCGAGCACTTCCTCGCGGCTGTAGCCGGTAATGGTGGTGAAGGCCCGGTTGACGTAGCGGATCGGGTACCGGTTGTCGGGATCCTCCGGCTGGTAGTCGGTGATCACGACGCCGTTGCGGCTGTCCTCAAGGGCTTTCTGCACCATCAGCAGTTCCGCCGTCTGCAGTTCCAGGGTCTGACTGAGTTTGCTGGGCAGGCGCAGCAGCCGATAGGTGAAGAAGCCCAGCACCAGGGCCAGGGCTGTCGGACCCAGTTGGGCGGGTTCCCAGACTCTGCGGGCTCGGGGGGCAACCTGCAGATGCCAGGGCCCACCCGGGCTGAGGATGGGCAGGGTGAGGCTGGCCGGTTGTGCCTCAGAGGCAAAGGGAGCACTGAGCAGCCGGATCCGCTCCGGATTGCCCCGACTTTCGATCCGGTAGTCGTAGCTGCTCAGCTCCTCGGTGGCGCTGTGGGCGAAGTGCTGCAGCAGATCGGCCTGGGGCAGGGCGGCGATCGCCCAGGTGCCGCCTGCCAGGGGCTCGGCGTAGAGGGCGTAGTCGGCTCCGTCGGGTCCGAGGGGCACATCCGCCAGTAGAGGACGGCGGACGGCGGCGGGGTGGGGGGCGCTCAAGCGGCTGAGCAGG
>CAWUMD010000271.1:0-2520 GCA_963923365.1 uncultured bacterium | reverse complement strand
GCGGTGACGGTGGATGCCAAGACTCAGTACCCGGCGGCCTGCAACGCTGTTGAGACGCTGCTGGTGCACCGGGATGTGGCGGCGGAATTCCTGGGTCGGGTCGGTCCGGCCCTGGCGGCGAAGGAGGTACAGCTTCGGGGCGATGCCGAGGCCCGCGAACTCTGGCCGATGGCCGAGGCCACCGAGGAGGACTGGTCGACGGAATACAGCGACCTGATCCTGGCGGTGAAGCTGGTGGCCAGCCTGGAGGAGGCGATCGTCCACATCAACCGCTACGGCAGCCGTCACACCGACGGCATCATCACCCGCGACGATGCCGCCGCAGCTCGCTTCCAGAGTCTGGTGGACAGCGCCGGAGTCTACCGCAACTGCTCCACCCGCTTCGCCGATGGCTTCCGCTACGGCTTCGGGGCCGAGGTGGGGATCAGTACCCAGAAGCTGCCGCCCCGGGGGCCGGTCGGTCTGGAGGGGCTGGTGACCTACAAGTACCTGCTCAACGGTGATGGCCACATTGCGGCCACCTACGCCGGGGCCAATCCCAAGCCCTTCACCCACCGGGACCTGTGATGGGCGATCGCATCGAGGTGCGGGGCATCCGCGCCTACGGCTACACGGGCTTCTTCGAGGCCGAGCAGCAGCTGGGCCAGTGGTTCGAGGTGGACCTGAGCTTTGCGGTGGACCTCAGCCCCTGCGGAGACAGCGACGAACTCACCGATACCCTCGACTACAGTCAGGCGGTGCAGGTGGTGCAGCGGACGATCCGCGAGGAGCACCCGCGCACCATCGAGCGGCTGGCGCAGATCTGCTGCGATCGCCTGCTGGCCCTGCCTGCCTGCACTCAGGTGGACCTGACCCTACGCAAGCTTCACCCGCCGATTCCCGATTTCAGCGGCGATGTGGCGGTGGTACTGTCGCGGCGACGGTGAGTGAGAGATTCAGCGCAGTTCCACAATCCGTTGACCCTCGGCAAATGCCTGGGTGATGGCGGGCCAGAGTTGGGTAAAGCGTTCGATCAGGGCTTGCCGTCGGCAGTTGCCCAGGCGGACCCAAAGCAGGCATCCGGAGGCACCGGGGCGGTGGGCCAGATGGATGAAATCCTCATCCTTGGACACCATGATCGCCTCGGACTGAAGGGCTAAATCCCAAATCTCACGATCACTGGCAGTTTCGAGTCCGATCTCGGATACATGACTGGCCGAGATTCCCTGGCCCCGTATCCAGGCCGCCAGGGCAGGAGGAAGCTGGTTGTCAACCAGAAACTTCATGCTGCGCTGAGGACGGTGTGATCCATCTGGTGAGCGGCGTAGAGCAGGGCGGCTTGGATATCCTCCGCTTCCAGGGAAGGATAATCCTCCAATACCTCCTCGGTTGGTGCCCCGGCGGCCAGCAGCTCCAGAATGTCCGAGACGCGGATCCGCAGGCCCCGAATACAGGGACGCCCCCCGCATTGTTCCGGGTGGATGGTGATCCGCTCAAGGATGGACATGGTGTGATCGTCCAACGTCTGCTGCCAGCTTAACGGGGGCTCAGGGTGCTGCCCAGAGGCGTCCTCGCAGTAGTACGTCGGTGCCGACGGGTTCAATGCTGAGGTTCTCCAGAGCGATCGCCTCATCCATGCGCGTCAGCCCCAGGTCTCCCATCGGCCCGTAGGGCGAGGCCCCGATCAGCTTCGGCGCGATGAAGGCCCAGACCTCCTGAATGCACTGGTCCCGCAGGGCTGCTGCTGCCAAGGTGCCCCCGCATTCCCAGAGCACCCGGTTACAGCCGCGTCGGGCCAGTTCCCGGGCGGCCAGGGCCGGGGTGCAGTCCGGTAGGACCACTACGGTCACGCCCTGCTGCTCCAGATGCTGAAACAGCTGTGGGTCCGCCTCGGGACCGGTGAACACCAGGGTGGGGGCGATCGCCGTGTCCCAGAGCTGTGCCTCACGCGGAAGCTCCAGCCTACGGCTGAGAATCACTCGCAGCGGCGGCTCTCCTGGCTGACCGTGCAGGGTTAGGGCCGGGTTGTCCTGGCGGACCGTGTTGCCGCCGACGATCACCGCATCCACCGTTGCCCGCAGCTGATGTACCCGCGCCCGCGCCTCGGGCCCGGTCACCCACTGGCTGTGACCGCTGGGGGCGGCGATCCGTCCGTCCAGGGTCATGGCGTACTTGAGAATGCCGTAGGGCTGACCGTTGCGGATGCGATGGCTGAAGGCGGCGTTCAGTTCCTGGCAGGCCGCTTCCTCAACGCCGACCGTGACCGTCAGACCAGCCTGCTGCAGCCGCTCGATGCCCTGACCGGCGGTGCGCGGGTCCGGGTCGACCATGCCCACCACCACCCGCTGGATGCCCGCGGCAATCACTGCCTCGCTGCAGGGGGGGGTACGCCCATGGTGATTGCAGGGCTCCAGGTTGACGTAAAGGGTGGCCCCGCGGCTGCGATCGCCTGCCGCCCGCAGGGCAAACACCTCGGCATGGGGCTGCCCGGCCCCGGGGTGGAAGCCCTCACCGATCACCTCGCCATCCAGGACGATGACG
>CAWUMD010000270.1:0-2543 GCA_963923365.1 uncultured bacterium | reverse complement strand
CGGCGGGCGGCTGAGCCAGCCACTGCTGCAGGCGTTGCTGTTGGTCCGGGTCCAGGGTCACCGGAATCACCGCCGCCACCCGCTGGGGCTGCTCGAGGCTGAACAGCAACAGCTGATAGCTCCCCTGGTCGGCCAGGGCCGTGGCGATCGCCCGCTGATCCGGGTGCTGCCGGTCGAGGAAACAGCGCAGCCAGCGCACCGGCGTTCCCTCGGGAGCCAGATAACTGTGCAGCCCCGTCAGCCAGAGCAGCAGGGATCCGCCCCCTGCGGCCGGCAGCAGCTGCGGCTGCACCTGCCGGTAAGCCAGATACTGCCCCAGGCGGACCACCTCAGCGGCAGGCAGCATCACCCACAACCCGAGCGGGGCTCGATCGCCCGAGTCCAGCAGGCTGGCAAAGACAATCTGGGCCACCGGTTTATCCGGCGGCCAGGACTGCAGGCGGCTGAGTTCCGCCGGGTCGCTGCGGCGCAGCCGCGCGTTCGGATCCTGCCGCACCGGCAACCGCGCCAGGGCACGGCGAACCTGGGCCGCCAGGGGGGGGCCCTGACCGTAGCGCTGCTGCAACTGGGCCAGGGGCTCGAGCAGTTCAGCTCCGCAGGCCGGGCGATCGCCTGGAGACGGGGCCAGACAGGCATCCACCAGCTCCGCCAGCTCCCGGGGACAGTGGGCGGGCGATCGCCGCTGTCGCAGCCATAACCGGGCTCCCTGGGCATGGGCCTGCTGCCAGCCCGGCAGATCCGGCTGTTCCGACTGCAGCGGCAGCTGGCCGGTCAGCATCTGGAACAGCAGCACCCCGAAACTGTAGATATCCGCCGTGGGCCGCGGGGGTGCCCCCCGCAGCTGCTCCGGAGCCGCGTAGCTGAGGGTGCCGCAGAACTGTCGACCACTCCGCTGGTCCGCCATACCCGCCACCCCGAAATCCAGCAGTTTCGCCTGCTCGAGGCCATCCTCGGTTTCCCGGATCAGAACATTCGCCGGCTTCAGATCCCGATGCACGATCGGCCGGGCCGGCTGTCCCGGCTCCGCCAGCCCCCGATGGGCGCAGGCCAGTCCCGCCGCAATCTGACCCGCGAAGCCCAGACTGCGCGGCAGGGCTAGGGGTCCGGGCAGCAGCCAGGTCTTGAGACTGCGTCCCGGCAGGTATTCCATCACGTGGTAGGGCATCTGCCCCTCGACGCCGAAGTCCAGCAACTGCACAATCTGGTCACAGCGGCGTCCCAGCCGGGCACAGAGGCGGGCCTCCTCCAGAAAGGCATCACAGTGCTCCACCGTCAGGCTACCGGTGCTGAGAAACTTCACCGCCACCGGCTCCCCGAGCAACTGATGCCGGGCCCGGTAGACCGTTCCCATGGCACCCTGGCCCAGCAGTGCCTCCAGGCGATAGCGCTGGTCCAGAAGTTCTCCCACCCGGGCGGTGACAGCTCCATTCATGCATTGACCTGGGCGGATGTATCGTCAGCCTGCCCGCTGAGGCCCGATCTGTAAGTCGGTAAGCATGGAACTTCCAGGAATCAGACCCAGGCTTTACTTTGAGCCTGCGTCTCACCTAGGCACGGTATCGTCTCCGGCAGTATCCGTCAGTGCATCGACCGGCACTCGGCTCAGACCCACCGCCGCCGTAAACAGGAACCAGGCAGGCAGGTTGATCTGCAGACAGAAGACCGAGTCATCCACCAGATTGAACACCAGCAGGCCGGTGAGGCTCGGGACCAGGGCCGCCGCCGGCGTGAGAGGGGCCGGGTCAGCCCGCCGCAGACTGCGCACCCGAGCCACGTACTGGCCTACGGCAGGCCCCACCGCCCAGACGAGACTACCGAACAGCAGCAGCATGGCCGGGATGCCGTACTCCACCGCCGTCACCAGCCAGAAGTTGTGGGGGTGGGCAATCCACAGCCCGTGATGCTGGGCCACGAACCGCTCCATGAAGCCGCCGGGACCCAGCCCCCAGATCGGACTCTGGCCCAGCCATTCCAGGGCCAGGCGCCAGAGGTTCTGCCGCTGGGTGGGCACCGCCGCCGGATCGTAGTTGCTCTCCCGGCTGAGCAGGGTGGCATCAAGCAGATCCCGCAGGGAAGCCAGGGCCTCGGGCGATCGCCACAACCACACTCCCACCGCCGTCAGCCCCAGCAGTAGCCCCCAGCCCAGCCGCCGGTTGCACCAGCGGGGCAGGGGCCGACCGAGCAGGGCATCTGTCGCCGCGATCGCCAGCAGGGTGAAGACGGAATTGCGCGACTGGCCGGTCGCAGCCCCCAGCACGCAGATCAGGGCCGCTCCCCGCCAGAGCATCGGCGAGTGAGGCCCCGGCCAGCGGCGCAGCAGCCAGGCCACCGCCGCCCCCAGCAGCAGATAGCCCGCCAGCCAGTTGGGATGTCCGAAGTGAAGCCTCACCCGGCCGTCCATCAGGGCGGGCTGCCAACGCAGCAGCAGGGATCCCAGAGCGACGACCGCCGTGGGCACCGCCCCGTAGACCAGCCAGCGTGCCGCCTTCAGGAAGCGATCGACCCGGCCCAGGGGAGCCTGGAAGACCCCGAAGAACCAGAGG
>CAWUMD010000269.1:0-2552 GCA_963923365.1 uncultured bacterium | reverse complement strand
ACGATCTGGGGTTCATCGGCCGCGGCCATCGCCGTATCCAGAGACCCCAGGGTTGTCGCAGTGGACGGCAGCTGCAGGTGAAAGCGGATGGACTCGCGGTCGGTCGGGTGCCAGGGCATCGGGATCGCTCCAGTCGGTTGCCCGAAGATGCCTGCGACGCCAGCCGGGTAGCGGTCAGCGACAATGCACAGCAGGGTCGAGTCGGAGCCGTCGCCGTGGTCCAGTCCACCGCCAGTGGCAGCAGTGCCCCGACCGAAGTGCTGGCGGGGTCGGTTGAACGGGTGACGTTCCATAACCCGGAGAACGGCTTCTGTGTGCTGCGAGTGAAAGCGCGGGGTCACCGAGACCTGGTGACCGTGGTTGGCCATGCCGCGGAAATCAGTGCCGGGGAATGGGTGACCGCATCGGGGATCTGGTGGAACGACCGGAATCATGGCCAGCAGTTCAAGGCGACGATGCTCAAAGCCTCGGCTCCGACCACAGCTGAGGGCATCGAGAAATACCTGGGCTCGGGGATGATCCGGGGCATTGGTCCGGTCTACGCGCGCAAGCTGGTTGCCATGTTCGGGGAGCAGGTGTTCGACATCATCGAACAGAGCCCGGAGCGGCTGCGGGAAGTGGCCGGCATCGGCAAGGTGAGAGCCGAGCGCATCAGCCGGGCCTGGGCGGACCAGAAAGTGGTGCGCGAGATCATGATCTTCCTGCACAGCCACGGGGTGGGGACCGCGCGGTCGGTGCGCATCTTCAAGACCTACGGCGTGGATGCGGTGCAGGTGATGACGGAGAACCCGTACCGTCTGGCGCGCGATATCCGGGGGATTGGCTTCCGCACCGCCGACCAGATCGCCACTCGGCTGGGGATAGAAGCAACCGCGCCGATCCGTCTGCGGGCGGGGATCAGCTACGCCCTGCTCGAAGCCAGCGGCAACGGCCACTGCGGCCTGCCGAGGGCCGAACTGCTGCAGCTGGTGGGTGAACTGCTGGCAGTCGAAGATGACGAGGGCCAGCGGGTGTCACCGGCGCCAGAGCTGCTGTACAGCGCCCTGGAGCAGGAACTGGCCGATGGGGCGGTGGTTGCTGACACGCTGGCGGGTGAACCCGCGATTTTCCTGGCCCACCTGCATCGGGCCGAGCAGGAGATTGCCGCCAGCCTGCAGCAGCTGAGTGACGGGGCACCACCCTGGGGCGAGATCGCGGCCGAGCGAGCCATCCCCTGGGTGGAGCAGCGTCTGGGCCTGACCCTGGCCGAGAGCCAGAAAGCGACCGTCGCCCGGGCCCTGGCGTCGAAGCTGCTGGTGATCACCGGCGGGCCGGGCGTCGGCAAGACAACGCTGATCAACGCCATCCTGGCGATTCTGGCGGCGAAGAAAGTGCGGTTGCAGCTGTGTGCTCCGACCGGTCGTGCCGCCAAGCGGATGAGTGAAGCCACCGGTCTGGAGGCGAAGACCATTCACCGGCTGCTGGAATTCGACCCGGTGGCGTTCGGGTTCAAACGCAACGCCGAGCAGCCGCTGGAGTGCGACCTGCTGGTGGTGGACGAAAGCTCGATGGTGGATGTGCCGCTGATGGCCTCACTGCTGGCGGCAGTGCCTTCCCAGGCGGCCCTGCTGCTGGTGGGGGACGTGGATCAGCTGCCTTCGGTCGGTCCAGGCCAGGTGCTGGCGGACGTGATCGGCAGTGACGCCATGCCGGTCGGTCGTCTGACGGAAGTGTTCCGGCAGGCGGCGAGCAGCCGAATCATCACCACCGCCCATGCCGTCAACGGTGGTCGGCTTCCGGATCTGCGTCCCCCCTCCGATGGTGGCCTGACGGACTTCTACTTCCTGCCGGCGGAAACGCCCGAGGAGGCGATCGCCGTGATTCTCAAGGTGGTGCGAGAGCGGATCCCGGCTCGCTTCGGCCACGACCCGATTGCCGACGTGCAGGTGCTGTGTCCGATGGCGCGGGGAGGATGCGGGTCGCGCAGCCTCAACCTGGAGCTGCAGCGGATCCTCAACCCGGTGAGTGAGCCGGTGGTGGAACGCTTCGGCTGGCGCTTTGCCCCCGGTGACAAGGTGATGCAGGTAGCCAACGACTACGAGAAGGAGGTCTTCAATGGCGACGTGGGTCGGGTGCAGGGCATCGACGCCGAGGCGCAGGAACTGACGGTGGTCTACGACGGTCGGGCGGTGGTCTACGGCTGGGGCGAGCTGGACAATCTGGTGCCGGCCTACGCCTGCACGATTCACAAGAGCCAGGGCAGTGAGTATCCGGCGGTGGTGATGCCGCTGCTGACCCAGCACTATGCGATGCTGCAGCGGAATCTGGTCTACACAGGGATTACGCGGGGGAAGCAGCTGGTGGTGCTGGTGGGCCAGCGCAAGGCCCTGGCGATGGCGGTGAAGAACTTCCAGGGTCGGCCCCGCTACACGCGCCTGCGGGAGTGGCTGGCGGGGTAGCTCCAGCCGGGCACCCCAGGATGCCAAGGCCCTACGGGGCACTGAGGCCCCCGGGCAGGGTGGCGGCGGTGGGACTTCACCGTTGTCGGCTCTCGGTTCTTTGTCGGTTCCGAA
>CAWUMD010000268.1:0-2566 GCA_963923365.1 uncultured bacterium | reverse complement strand
TTCCTCCGGGACCGAGTCCAGCGGATTGGTCGCTGGGGTTGCAATCGGGGCTGGCGTCGGCTTCGGTTGGGCCGGTGTGCTGGCCGGGGGCACCGGGGACGATGGGGAGGCCGTTCCGGTGTTGAAGGAGCGTTCCAGAGACTGGCCGTAGGGACTGCTGCTGCAACCGCCCAGTCCGAGGGCACCCAGCAGCAGCAGGACGTAAAGCGGGCGGGGGGAACGGTCGGACAAGCGGCGGCGGTTCTGCAACGTCGGAACCATTATCCGGCGCTGACCCCGGCCTGCTGACGAATCAGCCGTTGCACGGCGGCTAGGGCCGGGTTGAGTTCGATGTTCTGCAGGCGGGGATGTTGCAGGTGGGCCTGCTGTTCCTCATAGACCATGACGGCATCGTCCCGCAGCAGGCCATGGATCATGAACCGGGCCGAGTTGCGGAAGCTGCGCTTGATCAGCCGCTGCACCCACCGGGGTGCATCCCGGACCGGGAAGCGCTCCAGGTTGGTGAAGTGCATGAAGTGAATCCGGGTGCGGGTCTCATCGATCGGGCTGAACAGGCAGCAGAGGCTGAAATCCTCCCCCAGCCTGGCCAGCCAGTGGGGATAGTGGTAGCTGACGGTCAGGTGGGTCGGGTAGGGTCGCCGCAGGGCCGGGATCACCAGCTGCAGGGCCGAGAACAGGCTGCGGATCCGGAAGACGCAATCGGCCCGATAACGGGCAATGATGCGGGTGCTGTCGATATCGATGGTGTCGAGATGGGGATTGAGCCAGGCCTGGTAATGCCGGTGGAGATGGCCATGGTACATGTCCATCAGGTTCTCGATCAGGAAGGCGTAGTGGGCCTCGCAGTCCATGCTGGCCCAGCTGACGATGTGCGACAGGCTGTGCCACTGGGGAATGGGCATCGGGTCGACCGTCTCTGCCTGTTCGGGGGAGCCCGGAAACACCCAGATGAAGCCGTCCTGCTCCCGTACCGGATAGGCCCGCACATGGCAGCCGGAGGGCATCCCCTGCCCACCCGTCAGGTAGGGAACGGATTGACATCGGCCGCTGCCGTCGAATTCCCAGCCGTGGTAGGCGCAGACGATGCGATCGCCCTGCACATCACCGTGGCTGAGCTTCACCTGGCGGTGGGGACAGCGGTCCTCGATGGCCCGCACCTGCCGCTGACTGTTGCGGAACAGGACGATGGACTGCTTCCAGACCGTGACCGCCAGCGCCTTGAGGGTCTTCAGCTCCCCGCTCTGGGCCACTGGATACCAGTGATTGAGGTTGGGGGGCAGGTGCCGGGTGGCATTGGCGGGGGAAAGTGCGGTCATGGAACCTGGGAATCAGATTTTCAGCAGGCCATCGGGGCGAACCGTCAGCAGTGGACGTTCCTGCAGACCCTCATCGGTGAGGATGGCGTTGGCAGCCAGCAGGCCACTGCTGATCGCTCGTTCCATCAGGCCACAGGGGAAGGGCATTTTCACCCAGTCACCGGCAAATAACAGATTTCCCTGACCGCGGGTGGCGGGTCGCTGCTCGTAGCTGTTGGGCGGATAGCCGGAGAAGTTCTTCTGGTTCACCAACTGGCGGTGCAGGATTGTGGCACCCTGCAGTTCCGGCACGATTTCGAACAGCTCCTGCTCGAAGGTGGCCAGAATTGCCTCCTGGTTGGGGAACTCCTGTTCCCGGTAGCAGTAGGCGTGCAGCTCGACGACACTGCCGCCGGTTTCCGCTGCCCAGTCGATGTAGTCCTGCTGCAGGCGGTGGTAGAGGGAGATGCTGTCGGTGAGCTGGTAGCCGGAGAGGGAGGCGAAGAGGCTGTGCTCCCACTCGAAGTCCTTGTCCAGCCAGAAGCGGGCCACGGCGAAGGGGGCTGCCACCGGCAGCTGTTCCACCTGCTTGACAAGACGGGTGGGCACGTCCCCCTCACTCAGAGCGATCAGATTGCGTACCCCCGGGACGTCAGCGGCCATGACCACGTAGTCCACCGGCAGCACCTGATCGGTCTCCGGACCGCGGGCGGCGATGCGCAGGCTGTCCCCGCTGGCCGCGGCCACTGGCAGGCGCTCGAGATCCCGCAGGGCCGGACCCTGGGTGACCTTGCCCTCGGCACTGAAGCAGGCCCCGTGGCAGGGGCAGCGGTAGCTGCCGTCCTCCTGCTGCAGGACCGTGCAGCCCTGGTGGGTGCAGGTGAGGGACACCGCTTCCGCTTCCCCGGCTTTGTGAGCGTAGACGTTGTCGCCGCTGCCGTAGAAGCTGACACCCTCGGTGCTGCTGGCCAGGACCGGATTACGCTCGACCCGGAAGGCGGCGTTGCGGTTGCCGTTGCCTTCAGCCAGGTGCACGGCCTCGATGCGGCCATCCTGCCAGTCGAGTCGGGTGACGTTGGTGCCGGTGAGGATGCTGCCGCCTTGGGCGCGGATAGCGTTCGCCAGCGGATCGACCAGCGATCGCCCCATGTCCTGGCGGCTGGCGTTGAAGGCCAGCCCCTCGGGGTTGCCGAAGAAGTAGAAGTGGAAGAACTGCAGCAGCTCCGCCACGCTCAGCTCGTCCGGCCGGTTCAGGGTCGAGACGGCGAAGG
>CAWUMD010000267.1:0-2591 GCA_963923365.1 uncultured bacterium | reverse complement strand
TGCCCTACCGGGTGGTGCAGCTGTGCACCGGCGATCTCGGCTTCGGGGCGGCCAAGTGCTACGACCTGGAGGTCTGGCTGCCGGGGGCAGGCACCTACCGGGAAATCTCCAGCTGCTCCAACTTCCGTGACTTCCAGGCCCGCCGGGCCAACATCCGCTTCAAGGAAGCCGGGAAGAAGGGCACGCAGTACGTCCACACCCTGAACGGCTCCGGTCTGGCGGTGGGCCGCACCATGGCCGCCGTGCTGGAGAACTACCAGCAGCCCGACGGCACGGTGAAGGTGCCGACGGTGCTGCAGCCCTACCTGGGGCGCGAGGTGCTCTAAACCGGTTGGCCTTGGAGACTACTGCGGGGGCCGAAGCCGCAGATCCCGGCACAGCCGGGTGTTCGCCTCGGCGGTCTGACGGAAGGGACCGGTGCAGCTGACCCAGCGGATGACATCCAGATCGAGGATCACCGCCAGGGCGATGAAGCCGCCGATCCCCACCAGGGCACCCACCAGACCGGCCAGCCAATGACTGCGTTGCATGCGACGGCTCCTGAAACACGCTTGCTCCAGGTTTCCCCTGCGGCCAGGTTCCACCCGCCAGCCGCTGCGGCCGGGAGGGGAGTTGTTTAAGGAATCCCCCGGAACCGGCCCAGGGGCGATCGCGTCTCTCCACAATCAGGAGAGTTCAGGTGGCCCCGATGACTGTACAGACCCGCTGGTACGACGCCCTGGTCCGGCCCAATCACTTCGTGATCGGCATGACCATCCTCACCCTCGGGCTGGCCTGGACCGGCGCCAGCGTGGTGGGGAATCTGCGCCGGGGCAGCGATCGCCTCACCGTCACCGGGGCCAGCACCCAGCGCATCCGTGCGGATCACGCCACCTGGCGGATTACGGTCAACAGTCAGGCCCCCACGCTGGCGGCGGCCTACCAGGCGCTGCAACCGGGTCTCGAGCGGACGACGGCCTTCCTGACTGCTAATGGCGTCAGACCCGTGGACCTGGACCGGGGGGTGCTCAACTCCGTCCCGATCTACCGCACGCTGCCCAATGGCTCCACCACCAATGAGGTGTCGGCCTACCGGGCCAGCCAGACGATTACCGTGGACAGCGATAATGTCGCCCGCATCCAGACCCTGTCCCAGAAAATTGGGGATCTGCTGGCGGGCGGTGTGAATCTGGAACTGGCCCCCCCGGCCTACACCTTCAGCAAGCTGCCGGAATACCGGGTGACGATGCTGGCCAAGGCAACTGAGGATGCCCGCCAGCGGGCCGAGGCGATCGCCCAGAAAGGGGGAAGCCGACTGGCGGCGATCGCCAGTGCCGAGACCGGGGTCTTCCAGATCACCGCTCCCAATTCCACGGAGGTGGGCGGCGGCGGCAGCTACGACACGAGCACGATCGACAAGGACATCACCGCTGTGATCTCGGTCAGCTTCCGGCTGGATTAGTCCTCCCGGGCCGGGTTAGTAGAGCACCACCGAGCGGATACTCTCGCCGGCGTGCATCAGCTCGAAAGCCCGGTTGATCTCCGCCAGCGGCAGGGTGTGGGTGATCAGGTCGTCGATGTTGATCCGGTTCTCCATGTACCAGTCCACCACCTTGGGGACATCCGTGCGGCCCCTGGCGCCCCCGAAGGCGGTACCGCGCCAGCTGCGGCCGGTGACCAGCTGGAAGGGACGGGTGGAGATCTCCTGGCCCGCCCCGGCCACGCCGATGATGAACGACTGACCCCACCCCTTGTGGGTGCATTCCAGGGCCTGACGCATCACCTCGACGTTGCCGATGCACTCGAAGCTGTAGTCGACGCCGCTGGTCATCTGAACAATGGTGTCGACCACGTTCTCCACTTCCTTCGGGTTGAGGAAGTCGGTCATCCCGAACTGGCGAGCCAGCGCTTCCCGGCGGGGATTGATATCGATGCCGATGATCCGGCTGGCCCCGGCCAGACGGGCCCCCTGGACTACGTTCAGGCCGATGCCGCCCAACCCGAACACGGCGACCGTGGCGCCGAACTCCACCTTGGCCTGGAAGATCACCGCTCCGACGCCGGTGGTGACGCCGCAGCCGATGTAGCAGATGCGATCGAAGGGAGCATCGGAGCGCACCTTGGCGACGGCAATCTCGGGCAGCACGGTGAAGTTCGAGAAGGTGGAGCAGCCCATATAGTGGAGGATGGGACGGCCCTCGAAGGAGAAGCGGCTGGTGCCATCGGGCATCACCCCCCGGCCCTGGGTGGCCCGGATTGCCTGGCAGAGGTTGGTGCGCCAGTTCAGGCAGTACTCGCACTCCCGACATTCCGGCGTGTAGAGGGGAATGACGTGGTCTCCCGGTTTCACCGAGGTCACTCCGGCTCCCACCTCGCGCACGATCCCGGCACCCTCGTGGCCGAGGATGGCCGGGAAGGCGCCTTCGGGGTCGTCGCCGCTGAGGGTGAAGGCATCGGTGTGACAGACGCCGGTTGCTTTGAGCTCAACCAGCACTTCCCCGGCCCGGGGCCCCTCCAGATCCACCTCGACAATCTCCAGCGGCTGACCAGCAGCAAAGGCGACAGCGGCACGGGTTTTCATCGGTGGGCTCCAGGGCTTGGTTTATCTGCCA
>CAWUMD010000266.1:0-2632 GCA_963923365.1 uncultured bacterium | reverse complement strand
CCGAGGGCCATGGCATTCACCAGCGGGTTGCCGCTGTAGGCCTCATCGAAGAACACCTCACCGCCGACCGTGGGCACACCGACGCAGTTGCCGTAGTGGCTGATGCCGGAGACCACGCCCTCGAACAGGCGGCGGGTCTGGGGGCTTTCCAGGTTGCCGAAGCGCAGGGAGTTGAGGATGGCCAGGGGCCGGGCACCCATGGTGAAGATGTCACGCAGGATGCCGCCCACCCCGGTGGCCGCCCCCTGGAAGGGTTCGACGGCGGAGGGGTGGTTGTGGGATTCAATCTTGAAGGCCAACTGCAGCCCGTCGCCGATGTCCACCACCCCGGCGTTCTCACCCGGACCGACCAGAATCCGTGGCCCGGAGGTGGGGAACTGGCCCAGCAGCGGCCGGGAGTTCTTGTAACAGCAGTGCTCCGACCACATGACGCCGAACATGCCCAACTCGGCCTTATTGGGGTGACGCCCCAGCCGCTCGACAATCGAGTCGTACTCTTCGGGTTTCAGACCCTCGGCAGCAATTTCCGCCTGGGTGAAGGGCGAGGCGTCGATCGCGGACATGACAGGCGTTCCGGTGGAAGACAAGCTTCCATTCTATCCGCGCGCCTAGACCCAGGGGTCGTCGTCATCCTCGGGCAGCGGCTGCAGGTCCAGCGGGGCTTTGCGGGACCGACGGCGCGGCTGCAGATCCGGCAGTGGATTCTCCGGCGGGCGATCGCGGCGCCGGGAGCGCTCCCAATCTCCCTCATCCAGCTCCACCTCGTCACGGTCCCAATCGGGCAGGGGCGATCGCCGATCCGCCGACAGCGCCGGGCGATCGCCCTCAAATCCCAGTTCATCAAAGAAGCGCTGGGTAAGCTCGACCGTCTCCAGACGCTCGATCAGGTCCTTCGCCTGCCCCTTCACCTCGCTCAGGCGGCTGCGGGCCTTCTGCTTGAGGCGGCTGGCCCGGGAGCGCCAGTCCTCTACCAGATGCTGGTACTGCTCCTGCAGGTCTTCGACTCCCTGCTCCAGGCGCTCGGGCATTCCCTCGCGATCCAGCTCCAACTGGTCGAGTTCCCCCTCAGCCACCACCACCCGGCTGCGACCACTGCTGAGGATCTGCTCCGGCCGCAGCCGATACAGACTCCCTGCCAAGCCCTGCCACCCCGGGGCGGTTATCCGGTAGGCCAGGATGCGCCCCGTCGCCGGATCGAACACACAATCGACAATGCGGCCGACATCATCCCCGAACTCGCTCCAGACCTCGGCACCGATCAGCGTCTGCAGGCGCTCTACTTTCTCGCCGGATGCCTCCACAGGCTCCGACTCCAGCAGCACCGTGTCCTCGCCCAGGCCGCGGATCTGGTCCAGTCGGAAAGCATAGCGCTGACTGCGCACCCGCCCCTGGCGGCTGATGAAGCCCAGCACCCGATGGGCTGGCGGGTGCATCCACACCTGCTCAACCCGTCCCCAGTCCTCCAGGGTCTGCCGATCCAGCACGCGCCGGTCCAGCAGATCCGCCTGCAGCCATTCCTGTTGCGTCATCGACCCGCTTTCGCTGCTGATGGATCCAGTCTAGCCAGGGGGCTAGCTGCGAATCTGCACCGGCATCACCAGGTAGGTCATGCGAATTCCCCCGAGCGGGGTGAGGATCACCGGACTGGTGGCGCCGTTGAGCTGAAGCTGCACTTCCGTGGCCGGGAGCGCCTTCAGGCCTTCCGCCAGGTAGCGGACATTGAAGGCGATCTCAAGGGCATCGCCGGAAATCTGGGCGGGCATCGATTCCTTGCCGCTGCCCACATCCTGGGCATCCACGGACAGGAGCACCGATTGGGACCCGGGATCGAGACTGAGCTTGACGACGTTGTTGCGCTGATCCGCCAGCACGGCAATCCGGTCCAGGGCCGCCAGGAACTGCTTGCGATCCAGGGCCACCTGGCGGGTGAATTCCTTGGGAATCAGCTGGCCGTAGTTGGGGTACTGCCCATCCAGAGTCCGGCTGGTCAGGTACTGGTCCCCCCACTGGAAGACCGTCTGGCCATGGTCGAAGTACAGGGCGATCGGCTCACCGGTACTGCGGGCGGCCAGCATCCGCTCGAGATCCCGCAGGGCCCGGGCCGGGACCGTGACCGCGAAGTCACTGCTGGCGGCCTCGGCGCTGTTTGCCGTGATCACCACCGCCAGCCGGTGGCCGTCGGTCGCGGCGAATTCCAGGCCCTCAGGTTGAACCTTCAGGTGTACCCCCGTCAGGATCTGCTTGGTCTCATCACCGCTGGTGGCAAACAGGCTGCCCCGTAGTCCATCGATCAGCGACTCGGCCGACAGATTGAGGGCTTCTCCGGTTTGGACCAGAGGCAGCTCCGGATACTCCTCAGCACCGATGCCACGAACCTCGTACTTCCCGGAGCTGGAACTGAGCTTGGCACTGGTTTCGCCATCGACCTCCAGGGTAATCGGCTGCTCAGCCGGGAGGCGGGACACGATGTCGGTCAGCAGTTTGGCAGGCAGCGTCAGCGCACCACTGGCTTCCACCGCCGCCGGGAAAGTGGTCTGGATGCCCAGGCTGAGGTCGAATGCCGTCAGGCTGACCCGCTGAGTCCCGGCATCCGCTGCTAGGAGAACATTCCCCAGAACCGGATGGGTGGGAC
>CAWUMD010000265.1:0-2633 GCA_963923365.1 uncultured bacterium | reverse complement strand
TGTGTATAAGAGACAGGCCCGAAGGTGAGTTTGCTGTCCGGGGGCATACCCGCCAGGTTGAGCTTCACCTTGAGGACGATGGCGAAGACGTAGGTATAGATCAGCAGTTGCGAGAGCTGCAGCAGCAGCGGCCAGAGCTGTCCCAGCACCGACCCCTTGTGGCGGGCGGCCAGCTCCCGCTGCACCAGGGCCTGCAGCAGGGGGAGGTGACCCCGGCGGATGACCTCGACCCGGGTCCGGCGCAGGGCTTTGGTCAGAGAAAGCAGCATGGGAATCATTCTGTGGCGAGAAGGATCAGACCCGGTACTGGACCTGGAGCTGGGACTGCATGGCCAGACGGGTTTCCTGGGCATGGGGCCGTGGTTGATGGTAGACATCCTGCTCCAGCCACATCTGAACGTAGTTGTTGGTGCCCTGAAAGTCCATGCCGCTCAGATCGCCTCCCGCGGACCGCTTGCCCAGGGCAATGATGTCTCCGGAATCAAGAATGTAGGCTCGATTCCGGAGCGGCCGGTCCGGCGTCAGATCCCGCATCACACCGATGCAGAGATGTTCGGGAGGACGGCTGGTCAGCACCCGGCCCAGCAGGGCGGGGCCGGTTGGGCAGGTGACATCGACGCCATACACCCCCTCCCGACAGTGGCTGACAATCTGCTGGATCACCTCCCGCAGGGGGGGGTAGCCACGACGACACCAGATCAGACCATTGTTGATGCCCCAGAAGGTACGGGACTTGACATCCTGGAAACCGACAAATTCAATCTGCTCCTCCGGCTGGAAGCCGCCGAGAAATCGGACCGCGATGTCGGCGTAGAGCCCGCCGTAGTGGTACAGCAGACAGTAGCGGGCCAGATCGGCCCGATAGGCCAGGGGTTTCAGTTCCTCGTAGGCCCAGAGCACTTCGCTCCCGAACTGATTGCGGATCAGGCTGCGGATGTCGGCATCCTGTACTAGGCAATGACGGGCCTGGGGAAACTGGGTGCGGATGGACTGGACCGATACCTGGCCCCAGAAGGGCAGGGTCGGGGGTGCGTCCTTGTCGGTCAGCAGGATCTGGAAGACCCGGTCAATCACCTGAACCATGGCGGGGAGATCCTAATTCAGGAACGGATGAGCTGGTGGATCAGCTGCAGTTGCCGCAGCAGACAGTCCGGCAGATCGTAGTGATCGAGGATGGTGCGGCGGGCCTGCCGTCGCAGGTGCTCGAACGCCTCCGGCTGGTCGAGCACCTGACTGATCGTCTCTGCCAGGGCGGCGGTGTCGAAGAAGTCCACCAGCAGACCATTGTCGCCATGGCGCAGCACCTCCTCTACCGGCGCGGTGCGCGAGCCGACGATCAGGGCGCCGCAGCTCATCGCCTCCAGCATCGACCAGCTGAGCACGTAGGGGGTGGTGAAGTAGACGTGGGCGCTGGAGGCCTGCAGGAGGGCAATCAGCTGCTCATAGGGCAGCCTGCCCAGAAAGCGGACCCGCTCCAGGTTTATCTGTCCCTCCAGCTCCGCTAGCATCGCCTCCCGGTAACTGCGGCCATCGGGCCGGGCTGGACTGTAGCTGACGCTGTCACCGCCGACGATCAGGAACCAGGCATCGGGGTGCTGGGCCTGGATAGCGGGGATGGCGCGCATGAACTGGGGAAAGCCCCGGGTCGGCTCCAGATTGCGGTTGACCAGGGTCACCAGTTTGTCCTGGCGGCTGAGGGCCAGGCCTGCTTCCAGGCAGAGGACCCGACCGGGGCGAGGGTGGCAGGTAACGGTATCGATGCCGTCGTGGATCCGGTGCAGCCAGGTCTGCTCCCGCTCCGGAAAGCTCCGGCGCTGGTACTCGGTGGGGACGATCCCCGCATCCGCCAGGCTGAGGGCCTGGATGGTGCGCTGGTTCTGGTGACGCAGGGCAATGCGCTGTTCCAGGGGGGGCTCCGGGGGTAGACCCGGGTCGAAGCCGTAGCCGAGGGCCTCCGGGCGGGCGTAGATTTCCGGGTAGAGCAGCAGCTTCGTGCCGGGCCAGACATCCTTCAGCAGCAGGGCTTCGCCCCAGCCACTGTGGGCTAGGCAGATATCCGGCATGAATCCCTGCTGCCGTAGTTCCCAGCCCAGTACTGCCACCTGCTCGGCTCGCTGCCAGTGTTCCTGCAGACTGGCCAGGCCCGGGGGCAGATGGGGGATGGGCTCGAAGCTCGGGTCGTAGCGGCGCACCTCGAAGTCGCCGGCGACGGGGCGATCGTGAGCCGCGATCGCCACCACCTGGTGGCCCAGGGCCTTGAGGGCCGGTGCCAGCTGGCGGTACTGGCCGGGAAAGTTCTGGTGTACCAGCAGAATCTGCATCGATCAGGTCTCCTCAGCGGGGCGCAGAATGCCGTACTTGGCCAGCATCAGGATCTGGCGCTGGGTGCGCAGCCGACTGCTGCCCAGGTGCTGCATCAGGTCCGGCAGGGAGAGGTGGAAGGGGCTGCTCAGCAGCTGGGCCCAGGCCTGACGTTCCTCGCGGCTGAACAGATAGCCGCGGAAGGCATCCAGGGCGGTCACCTCCAGCTGCGTGAGCGGGGTCGGGCCGGGACTCCAGCGATCACCGTCGCGGAGGTGATCACTGGGGAAGGACTCGAACAGCCAGGTGGGGTCCGGTCGATAGGGATGGCG
>CAWUMD010000264.1:0-2700 GCA_963923365.1 uncultured bacterium | reverse complement strand
GCGATCGCGATGACCTGATTTCCATGGGTCTGATCGGCCTCTGGAAAGCGGCCCGTCGCTACGACCCGGATCGTGGCTACCGATTCAGCACTCTGGCGCGTACCTTCATCCTCGGTGAATGGCGCCACCACCTACGCGACGGCATCTGGGCGATCGCCGCCCCTGCCAAGGTGCGCCAGCAGGGCACCCAGGCCCGCCGTCTCCTGGGCCTTGGCTATGGCGAAGACGAGGTCTGCCGGCAGCTGCACCTTACGCCGCAGGAGCTGGATGATGCATTACAGGCCACTGCCGGCCTCTGGTGGTTGGGCGAGCGGGAGGTGTCGCGGTAGTCAGGCCCGAGCGGGTATGTCAGGATCCGAATCGGATCCATCGCCATCAGGGCATGACAAGCAGCAGCAGCCCGCGCCACCGTGACTACGACTGTGCTCAGGCCATTCTGACGGGGGTGCTCAAACCCCACCGTGAGAAGGAGGGGGAGTGGGTGCTGTGTCATCAGCGGGGCATCCTGCCGGTTGGGCTTCATCAGTCCCTGCGAGAGGACCTCGAGGTTAGTCCGGAGAAATACCGTCAGCCGCAGCGACTGCTGTGCTGGGTACGTTGGGACTGGGAGAAGAGCCGTCTGAGTCTGACGGTGGTGCAGCCGCTGCGGCAGAAGGAGAGCCACCGGGACCACTACAACATCCGGGGCCGGGTTGTCAGTGTCCAGAACACCCTGCTCCTGGTGCAGGTCACGCCTGCAGGGGGAGTTGTGGAGCCGTTCGAGATTCCGGTTGTACTCAACCCGAACTGGAAGTCGCTACCGTCGGAGGGGCAGCGGGTCGATCTGATCGGTCATCGTTATCAGGGATGGCTGCATGCCCGGCAATGCCATGTGCTGAAGCCCCTGCTCTCGGCTCAGTCGGAGCTGGTTGTAGCCAGTTGAGGGACGCTGCCTGCCTGCTATCGGGCTCACCACACCATCCCGGCTCAATCGGCAGGTTCGGAGTCGGGGTGGCCAGGTTCTGTCGCCTAGCCGCTGTAGAGCGATTCCATCGGTGCATCTCGACCGTCGATAAAGACCGGGGCAAGCAGGTCCAGATCAGGGGTGCAGAACCAGCACTCGATCCACAGGACCTGATACATGTCGAGCAGGTGTCTGCGGTGCTGAAAGAGGAACTCGGCTTCTGAGACAGACCGGGCAATGAGGAGGAGCCGGTCGGCGAACTTGAGGCAAAGTCGGTGCGGCATGAACCAGTCCTGAGCTGATTTTCCTCTCAGGAAAAATATAAGCCGGGTAAGGGGATATTCCGAGAGCTTAGGCAGTCCGACGGTGACTGCGCCGAAGGGTCCGGGTGCGGAGGTCGGGATGATCAACACTCACGCCGAGGGAGTGCATCACCCAGTACTGGCCATGCACCAGGGCCTGACCGGCCGAGGAACAGCCGGCGATGGTGGTCAGAATGGTTCCGGTGCGGGGTTCCTGGACCCGACAGCTGAAAGTGCCGTCCGCGGTTGCCAAGGGGGTGAGTCGATGGTCACGGTAGAGGACCACGGAGGCGTCCAGCGTCTGGTCGGCTGAGAGGGATGAATGCAGGACGGCAGTAAGGGGCATGCAGTGCGGAAGACAGGAGAACAATTACTCTAAAGGCCCTGCCGAAGCCGATGTAGTCTCCCAGATATCAGTTCTGATCTACTGCGCCAACCCCCAGACCACCCCATCCCGGGTCCCCACCGACCGCTGGCTTACCAGCCAGCCCAGCCCCTGACTGAGGGCATCCACCAGGTCATCGTGGCTCCCCCGGGGGAAGGGGTCAAAGTGGCTGGCCCACACCGACAGCCAGGTGGCGCCCTTGGGCAGATAGACTTGCCCCGCCTCGACCAGCGGGGCGATCGCCTGCGCTCGTGACAGCTTGCCGCCTTGCGGTCGCACCGCTATCAGCCCCGGGATACGGCGTTTCAGCAATCCCACCACCGCCTCGCCATTGGCTGCTGCTTCCACCAGCGTTGTCTGGGGATGCCAGCGGTTATAGATGCGCTGGATCGCGGCCAGAGACCCATTGATGTCGAGGCGATCGCAGACGGCATCGAGCACATAGAAGCGCGCACCCACCTGGGCCAGGACCACCCCGGCAACGTAGTCGGAATCGGCCGATGCCTTGAACGACAGATCCCAGGATGCAATCAGCCGCTCGGGCGCCGGCGCCTCGGCCACCCCGTAGAACTGCCACCAGTCCTGTCGGAACAGCGAGCCTGCCAGCGGTGCCGGCCGCTGCTGGTACAAGGCATTCCAGTAGTACGGTCCCAGCTGGCTGCGGATGCGCTCCAGTTCCGGCACGTCGTACCGCTCGGGACAGAGTGGTTCCCCGGGCGATCGCCAGTCGGCCTCGACCGTGCAGCTGCTCGGGAACGAAGGTAGCGGCTCGGAAATGGCCGGCAGCGAAATCACGTGCCACCGCTGCGGGTGGGAGTCCTCGGCTTCCTGTGCCAGCAGCCAGCCCGAGAGGTCATCCTCAGCCCAGCGGGTCTGGATCACGACGATCGCCCCGCCCGGTTCACAGCGGGTGTACCAGGTCGAACCCCACCAGTCCCGCTGCTTCGCCTTGATCGTCTGTGAGGATGCCTGTTCCGCATTCTTGAGCGGGTCATCCACCAGCCCCAGGTGGAACCCGCGCCCGGTCTGACTTCCCCCGACCCCGGTCGCGAACAGGGAGCCGCCTGCCG
>CAWUMD010000263.1:0-2705 GCA_963923365.1 uncultured bacterium | reverse complement strand
CACCTTGCCCTCGCGGCGGTCGTAGACCCCCCGGAAGCGATCGCCCGAGCCGATAGGCCAGTTGACGGCGTAGGTGGCCAGCCCCAGCTCCTGCTCGATCTCGTCCATCAGCTCCAGGGGTTCGCGCCCGGGCCGGTCCATCTTGTTGAAGAAGGTGAAGATCGGGATATTGCGCATTCGGCAGACTTCGAACAGCTTGCGCGTCTGCGGCTCCAGACCCTTGGCGGCGTCCTCGAGCATCACCGCGTTGTCGGCAGCGGCCAGGGTGCGGTAGGTGTCTTCGCTGAAGTCCTGGTGACCGGGAGTGTCGAGCAGGTTGATCGTGGTGTCGCTGTAGTCGAACTGCAGCACCGTCGAGGTGATCGAGATGCCCCGCTGCTGTTCCAGTTCCATCCAGTCGGAGGTGGCGCTGCGCTGGTTGCGGCGGGCCTTGACGGCCCCGGCCTCCTGGATAGCGCCTCCGTAGAGGAGCAGCTTTTCGGTGAGCGTGGTCTTACCGGCGTCGGGGTGGGAAATAATCGCGAAGTTGCGACGTTTCTCCACCGCAGCGCGGATTTCGGCCTGGAGTTCGACGGACATGCGCGGGGCGGTCGTGGGTCAGCCTTCCATTGTGACGGTTCGCTGTTCCGACGGCGCAGGGGATAGCGTTGCGCACTACGATCAGAGACTGCCTGTCGCTAATTCTTGCCCGTGACCGTTCCCCTGCTGCTTCACGGCAGCTGGCTCCCGGACAGCCAGTCGCCCTTTCTGGGTCAGTTCCTGCTCTGGGGTGAACAGCCCGAGTCCACCCTCAAGGTGCCGGTGGGCCAGCATCCCCGGGCCCTGGTGGGCGTGTCCCTGGCCTCCCGACTGCGCCAGCTGCTGGGTGAGGACTTCAGCGATCGTCTCACCGGCCGCTACCGCCTCAGCAGTGCGGCCATCTGGCTGCCGAGTCAGGCGGGGGTTCCCCTGCCCAGCCCCGAACTCGCCTTGGACAGCCCGGCCCGGTCAGTCGGCTGGGGCCGCTGGCAGGTGCCGGTGGGGGCGATCGCCGCCGAAGCCCTGCCCTTCCTGCCCCAGCACCTGACCTCGCTGGTGGAGCAGACGGCGGTGGGGGCCGACCTGCGCTTCTGGCGGGAGTTTGTGCAGCGGCTACAGCAGCTCCTGCGCCGGGGTGACTACCTGCCGGTACTGGGTCAGGAGCCCCGGGCCCAGCAGCGGTCCCGCACCGGTGAGTACCGCCAGAGCTGGGCATTCCTGCCGGAACCCTTCGAGGGCCTGCTGGCAGCCCTGCTGCCCGCCGCGCCGCCGGTGCTGACGGCCTTCGCGGCCCCGGCCCACCTCAAGGCCCGGCCCAAGTTTCCCCGCCTGGAGACGCTGCTGCGCCAGTTCGCCGTCACCTATCTGCACGAGCATCTGCGCCAGCTCAACCCACCCCAGACCCTGGAGCGGGAACTGGATCGGGGCGGGCTCTCCCACTACCTGGGCAGCTACCTCGGCTCGCCCAGCTACCAGCCCCGCCACAGCGATGATGATGCCTATGCCTGGCATGACTGGCTGCGTCCCCTGTTCGACCGGCCCAGCCCCAGTCCGCTGCAGCTGCAGTTCCAGCTGCGGGAGCCGGAACCGGAGGCGGACTACTGGCGGCTGGAGTTCTGGCTGGCCTGGGAGGGCGATCGCTGGTCCCTGGCCGATTTCTGGCAGCAGGAGAGCTTGCGCGAGCAGCTCCAGCGTTGCCTCGGGGATGACCCCATTGACCGGATCTGCAGCGAGCTGCTGCGGGCCACGGACCAGTTCCCGTCTCTCTGGAGGGCGCTGCGGCACGAGGAACCCGAGGAGCTGCCCCTGAGTACCCCGGCGGTGCTGGAGTTGCTGGCGGGCCCGGCCCAGAAGCTGCAGGCGGCGGGCTTTGCGCTGCTGGTGCCCAGCTGGTGCACCCCCGCCGGGCGCAAGCGGCTACGGGCCAAGCTGGTGGCCCGTTCCATGAATGCCCCTGACAAGAGCCGCAGCTACTTCGACAGCAACAGCCTGTTTCAGTTCGAACCCCAACTGGAACTGGATGGTCAGGCGATCAGCCGCCAGGAATGGGAGGAGCTGGTGGCCAGTAAGCAGTCCTTGGTCCGGTTCCGGGGGCGCTGGGTGTCCCTCGACCTTGACGACGGTCAGCAGCTGCTCGACTACTGGCAGCGCCAGGGCTGGGATCAGGTGCAGGACTTTGGCCTGACGGCCCTGATGCGTCAGAGTGCCGATCTGGAAGAGGTCGAGTTCGACTTCGACGAGGTGCCCAGCCTCAGCGATCTCTGGACCCGGCTGCAGGAACCCAGCCGACTGGAACTGCGGCCGGAACCACCGGGCCTGCAGGCGCAGCTGCGACCCTATCAGCAGCGCGGTCTCTCCTGGCTGGTCTACCTCGAGTCCCTGGGCCTGAACGGCTGTCTGGCGGATGACATGGGTCTGGGCAAGACAATTCAGGTGATCGCCCGGCTGCTGGCGGAACGGGAGGGAGGCGATCGCCCGGCCCCGACGCTGCTGATTGTCCCCACTTCGGTGATCGGCAACTGGCAGCGGGAGATCCAGCGCTTTGGGCCACAGCTGCAGGTGCTGATTCACCACGGACCGGGCCGCTGCCGCGAGGCGGAGGCGTTCCAGGCCCAGTGCGCCGCGGTGGATGTGGTGCTGACGGCCTTCGGCACGGCCCGCACCGACGTGGAACTGCTCTGCGGTCG
>CAWUMD010000262.1:0-2734 GCA_963923365.1 uncultured bacterium | reverse complement strand
CGGTAAGGTGCGGCTATCGGTCAAGGGCACCCTGCTCGACCTCAGTGCCTACAGTGCCGCCGCCCCCCTCGCCCCCGGCACCGCGGTAGCGGTCCTGCGCCATGAGGGAGCCTGCGTCTGGGTGATTCCGCTGCAGGATCTGGATGCTTCCGCCTCGGAGACCCACCCGTGACGCTGCCCCTCCCCCGACCGCCGCTGGCCCAGACCGGCACCACAGCCCAGACCGGTACTCCGCCTGCCGCTCCCGCCACCGACAGCTGGGTGGGGGGTAGCCTCACCACGCTCATGGTCGGGGCAGGCCTGCTGATGTTTCTGATCAAGCAGACCCTGCGCATCTGCAACCCCAATGAGATCCTGATCGTCTCGGGCCGCAAACATCGTCGCGCCGATGGTCAGACCGTCGGCTACCGGGTGATCTTCGGCGGGCGAACCCTGGCTATTCCCGTGCTTGAGACGGTGAAGCGAATGGATGTCACCACCATGCCGGTGCCGATCGAGGTCCGCAACGCCTACGCCCGGGGTGGCACGCCGCTGCACATTCAGGCGATCGCCAACGTCAAGATCACCACCGATCCTGGCCGGGTCGGCAACGCCATCGAGCGCTTCCTCGATCGCAACCGCAGCGAGGTGGTACGCGTCGCCCGCGAGACCCTGGAGGGTAACCTGCGCGGGGTCGTCGCCACCCTCACCCCGGAGCAGGTGAACGAGGACCGGCTCCAGTTCGCTGAGCGGATCGCCCAGGATGTGGACCACGATCTGGCCAAGCTGGGCCTGCACCTGGACACGCTGAAGATCCAGAGCGTCGCTGACGAGGTCGATTACCTGAAGTCGATCGGGCGCCAGCGCATCGCCCAGTCCTTGCGTGACACCGAGATCGCCGAGGCCGAGGCCCTCGGCCAGGCGGAGCGCCGGGAGGCCGACGCCCAGCAGCAGGCCGAGGTCGCCAAGACCCAGGCCGCAACCGTCGTCCTCCAGAAGCAGAACGAGCTGCGCACGATCAAGGCCCAGCTGGAACAGCAGGCTCGCTCCGAGGAGGAACGCACCAACGCTGCCGCTCTGGAAGCCCGGGCCCGGGCCGAGCAGGAACTCCAGGCTGTGCGGGCGGAACTGGAACGGCTGCGGTTGGAGGCGGATGAGGTGCTACCGGCCCAGGCCCAGCAGCGGGCCCGGGAACTGCAGGCCAAGGGGGTGGCGGCGATCGCCGCCGAAAATGCCAAGGCTGCGGCTCTGGTCAACGAAATGCTCACCAGGGTCTGGCGGGAAGCCGGTCCCGCTGCCGGGCAGATCTTCCTGCTGCAGCAGGTGGAAATGGTGCTTCGGGAAGCGACGCGCCTGCCGGAGCAACTGGAGCTGAAGCGGATCGACGTCGTCGACAGTGGCGACGGTCAGGCTCTGGCCCGTCTGGTCAACGTCTACCCGGCTGTGGTGCGGCAGTTCCTCGAGCAGGTGCGCCAGACCCTGGGCATCGATGTCATCGGCACCCTCAATCCGGAGCAACGCTAATGGAAGTCCTGGCCATCCTGATCACCCTGGCCGCTGGAGGCAGTGCCGGGCTGCTGGTGCTGCGCAATCTCTACTACATCTGTCAGCCCAGCGAGGTGCTGATCTTCGCGGGCAGCCGCCAGCAGACCAGCGACGGGCGGGTGGTCGGCTACCGGCTGGTCAAGGGGGGCAGCAGCCTGCGGGTTCCCCTGGTGGAGAAGGCCCTGCGCATGGACCTGACCAACATGATCATCGACCTGCGGGTGGTCAATGCCTACTCCAAGGGCGGCATCCCCCTGACGGTGGAAGGGGTGGCCAACATCAAGATTGCCGGCGAGGAACCGGGCATCCACAACGCGATCGAGCGGTTACTGGGCAAGAAGCGACCGGAGATTGAACAGATCGCCAAGGAAACCCTGGAGGGGAATCTGCGCGGCGTCCTGGCCAGCCTCACGCCCGAGCAGGTGAACGAGGACAAGCTGGCCTTCGCCAAGAGCCTGCTGGACGAGGCCGAGGAGGATCTCCAGAAGCTGGGACTGGAACTGGACACCCTGCAGATTCAGAACATCTCCGACGAAGTCCGCTACCTCGACTCCATCGGTCGCAAACAGCAGGTCGATCTGCTGCGCGACTCGCGCATCGCCGAGGCGGAAGCTCAGGCCACATCCACCATCCAGCAGGCGGAGAACGAGAAGATCACCGCCCTCAAGCGCCTGGATCGGGACATCGCGATCGCCAGGGCCGAAGCGGAACGGCGGATTCAGGATGCCCTCACCCGCCGACAGGCTCTGGTGGCAGAGGCAGAGTCCGAGATCGCGGCCGAACTGGCCCGCCGACAGGCGGAACTGCCGGTGCAGCAGGAGCGGATCAAGCAGATTCAGCAGCAGCTCCAGGCAGACGTGATTGCCCCCGCCGAAGCCGCCTGCAAGCGGGCGATCGCCGAAGCCCGGGGAGCCGCCGCCAGCATTATCGAGGATGGCCGGGCCCAGGCCGAAGGCGCCCAGAAGCTGGTGGCATCGCTGCAGGAAGCCGGCCCCGATGCGATGCAGATCTACCTGCTGCAGAAGCTGGAGACCCTGCTCAAGACCCTCACCGCCACCGTGCCCCCGGTTCAGGTGGAACACCTCAGCCTGATCAACGAGGGCGAACACGGTTCGCTGGCCAGCCTGCTGGCCCAGGTGGAAGCCACCACCGGTCTGACGCTGCCGAACCTGCTCACCGGCAACGGCCGCAACTCGTCGAATCCTCCCGC
>CAWUMD010000261.1:0-2736 GCA_963923365.1 uncultured bacterium | reverse complement strand
GCCGCCCTGGCCCTGTTTGCCGATATCCGTTTCACCCCGGCCGTGGCGATCGCCGCCACCGATGGCCACACCCTCTATTTCAACCCGGCGGTCTTCCCGGGGCTATCGGCCCCCGAGCGAGACGGTCTGTTCCTGCACGAACTGCTCCATGCTGCTCTGCTGCACGCTATCCGTCGGGGGCCCCGGGAGCCGGAACGGTTCAACATCGCCGCTGATATCGTCGTCAACGGCATGATTGTGGCCGACGGCAACACCCAGCTCCCGGCCGGTGGCATCCGGGTGCCCGAGTGGGAGCACCTGAGCGTCGAGGAAATCTACGACCTCCTGCAGCAGAAGGGTGCTGCGATGCAGCTACCCCTGGCAGATCTGCTGCCGGGTCCTCCTGATGGGGCCAAGGACGGAGAGGGTGAGACAGAGGTCGCAGGGGCGGCGGGTGAGCCGTCAGCGGCTGGAGCAGATAGCCTGACCGGCCTGCATGAGCGTCAGGCCCTGGAAGCCCACTGGAAACAGGCGATCCAGCAGGCCCAGGTGGTGGCTCGCAGCCAGAGCAAGGGCGATCTGCCGGTGGGAGTCAGTCGCCACCTGCACGAGATTGCTGAACCGCAGCTGGACTGGCGCAGCCAGCTCTGGCGCTATCTGGTGCACACTCCGAACGACTACCGCGGCTTCGATCGCCGTTTTGTTCACCAGGGGCTCTACCTCGAGCATCTCGAGGGCGAGAGCGTCGAGGTCTTCTGCTGTATCGATACCAGCGGCTCGGTAGGCGAAACGGAACTGGCGCTGTTCATGGGCGAACTGCGGGGGATTCTCTCGGCCTACCCGATGCTGCGCTGCCAGCTCTGGTACGCCGATGCCGAGTGCTATGGACCCTACCCCCTGGAGTCCGACTCGGAGATTCCGGCCCCGGAGGGTGGCGGAGGGACTGACTTCCGGCCCTTCTTCCGGGCGGTGAAGGAAACCTGGAGCCGCCATCAGGAAGCGGTCTGTGTCTACCTGACAGACGGCTACGGCGACTTCCCCGAGAGTGAGCCAGAGCTGCCGGTGCTCTGGGTCGTGATTCCCGGCGGTCTGGAGTCCGCTGCGTTTCCCTACGGCGAGGTGGTGCGGCTGCGGGAACACCCCAGTTGATCCCTCGTTTCTGAACCTTCTGCTGTCCCCGACTCTACAGGTACTGTCATGGCCACGACCGGAAAAACCCGTAAACCGACACCCCTTCAGGAAGCCGCGGCAGCGACCACCGCACCAGAACGGCTGGCGGAACTGGCTACCCAGGATGTGAAGCTGGGCCGGGCCGTGGCTAAAAACAGTGCTGCACCCCCGGAGATCCTACAGACCCTGGGCAGTTCAGGGGATGAGACAACCCGTAAGGCTGTGGCCGCGAATCCGAACACTCCGGCTGCAATCCTCGCCCGGTTGGCCACCCAGTTTCCGGAAGAGGTGCTGAAGAACCCGATCTTCGATCTGCTGCTGCTGGAGAACCCGAACCTGCTGGCGGAACTGCCGCTGACCAGTCTGCGCAGCCTGCTCAAACGCAAGTCGATTCCGGTTTCGTTCCTCAACTGGGCTGCCACCCATGAGGATGTCGGTGTGCAGCTGGCGGTTGCCCTCAACCCTCTGACGCCAGCTGAAGCGATCAAGGGGCTGGCGGCCAGTCCCTATCCGAATGTCCGTGAGGCAGCTGAGCAGCACGTCAACTACGCCGATGGGGATTTCGACTGGGAAGCCGCCTTCTGGGAGGGGATCGGCACCGGTGATCTGGCCCAGAAGAAGGAGAACATCGAGCCGCTGCTGGAGCGGGATCTGATTGACTCCCGGGTGCTGCCAGAACTGGCTCGCGAGTTCCGCGAGGAACTGGCCGGGGACAGCGAGACCCCGCCAGTGGTTCTGCAGTGCTTCTGTGAGGACCCATCCCCCGAAGTGCGCTCGGCTCTGCTGAGGAATCCTTCGCTGACCACGGATCTGCTTCAGGCTCTGGAGACTGACCCCAGCCAGGACATCCGCGAACAGGTGGCCCAGCATGACCAGACCCGTAAACGCCCGGACTCCGGCAATGAGTACATCCGAGCTGATCTGGCCCGGACCACGACGGATCAGATGCTGCTGGAGCAACTGAGCGCCGACTGGCACTGGCGGGGGCGGGAGGCCGCTGCCGAGAACCCGGCCCTGAAGTTGCGGGTGGACTCGGTCAACGAATACGCCCGTCGTCGGCTGGCGGCCCGGCCGGATCTGGGTGAAGCCGAAATTCGGGCCCTGGCGACGGATACCGACCTGGAGGTGCAGAAGGCGATCGCCCGTCACCCCCGGACCCCGGAGGATCTGGTGGTGGCCTTCGCGGTCCGATCCGATGCGGATCTGCGGCTGGCGGCAGCCCAGCACCCGGCGCTGCCCCTGGACTGGTGCCAGCGGCTGGCCTTCGATGAGAACTGGCAGGTCCGGCAGGCAGTGGCCCTGCGGGACGGCCTGGAACCGACCCTGGTGAGGCAGCTGGCCTACGACCGGGACTCGGATGTGCGCCGGGCGATCGCCACGAACCCCCAGCTGCCGCTGCGGGAACTGCAGATGCTGGACCGGGACGACGACTCCTCAGTGCGTTCCGCCGCAATGTTCAATGCGGCCCGTCCTCTGAACGAGAAGACACTGCAGGACCTGATCCGCAAGGATGATTGGTCCACCATGCGGGGGATCTGTGAAGGTCTGAAGCACCGTCAGACGCTGCCGGTCCCACTCCTGAAAACT
>CAWUMD010000260.1:0-2836 GCA_963923365.1 uncultured bacterium | reverse complement strand
CAGGTGAATCACCGGCGAGGCGCACTGCTCATCGAATTCGGCGCTGTTGGCATCGGGCAGCTGAGCGACGTTGCGGGCCCACTCGATCACCGCCGTCTGCATCCCCAGGCACAGACCCAGGAAGGGAATACCCTGCTCGCGGGCGTAGCGGATCGCCGCTACCTTGCCATCCACCCCACGGCTGCCGAAACCACCGGGGACGACGATGCCGTCCATGCCTGCCAGGAACTCCGCCGCGCCCCGGGCTTCGATATCCTCGGAATCGACCCAGTGGCATTCGAGGTCGGCGTTGACCTCCACAGCAGCAATGCGCAGTGACTCGACCACCGACAGGTAGGCATCCCCCAGCTGCACGTACTTGCCGACGATCGCCACCCGTACGGTGCGGGACGGATTCTTCAGGCGCTCGACCCACTGACTCCAGCGGGTCAGATCCGGCTGGCGGGCCTCCAGTCCGAGGATTTCCACCACCCGTTCCGCCAGACCCTCCTGCTCGAGGATCAGCGGGACCTCGTAGATCGTGCTGGCGTCGCAGGAGGTAATCACGGCGTTGGCCGAAACGTCGCAGAAGCCCGACATCTTCTCCTTGACCCCCTCGGGCAGCGGCTTCTCGCTGCGGCAGACGAGGATGTCCGGCTGAATACCGATGGAGCGCAGTTCCTTAACCGAGTGCTGGGTCGGCTTGGTTTTCAGTTCCCCGGCGGCACTGATGTAGGGCACCAGGGTGACGTGGATGTAGGCCACGTCACGGCGACCGACATCCTTGCGGAACTGGCGGATCGCTTCAAGGAAGGGCAGAGACTCGATGTCGCCGACGGTGCCGCCGATTTCGGTGATCACCACGTCGGGACTGGTGTCCTTGGCTACCCGGTGGATGCGCTCACGAATCTCGGCGGTGATGTGGGGAATCACCTGCACGGTGCCGCCGTTATAGTCGCCCCGCCGTTCCTTGTTGATCACGGCCTGGTAGATCGAGCCGGTGGTGACGCTGTTGAGGCGCGACATGGAGGTGTCGGTGAAGCGCTCGTAGTGGCCCAGGTCAAGGTCGGTCTCGGCGCCGTCCTCGGTCACGAACACCTCCCCGTGCTGGTAGGGACTCATGGTGCCGGGATCGACGTTCAGGTAGGGGTCGAGCTTGAGAATGGAGACGGAATAGCCCCGGGATTTGAGCAGCCGACCGAGGCTGGCGGCGACGATCCCCTTACCGATGCTGGAGACCACACCCCCGGTCACGAAGATGAATTTCGTCATTGCCGCTTCCCCTGTCCGCGCATGGCCCAATCTCTCAGCATATCAGTCCTGACCGGGTCCTAGTTCTCACCGACGTAGGGCCGCACCATCTTCTCAGGTACGACGATGCGGTCATAATCCTCGGCACTGACCCAGCCCAGATCCAGCACCGCTTCCCGCAGGGACTGGCCGTGTTCGAGGGCGTGGTGGGCCACCTGGGCGGCCCGGTCGTAGCCGATGGCGGGGCTGAGGGCGGTGACCAGCATCAGCGATCGCTCGACGGTGGCGGCGATCGCCCCCTCATCTGCGGTCATCCCCTCGACGCAGAACTCCCGGAAGTTGCGGCAGCCGTCGCTGAGCAGGCGGATGGAATGGAGCAGGTTGTGGGCCAGCAGCGGCTTGTAGACGTTCATCTCCAGCAGGCCGCTGCCGTTGCCGAAGCCGACGGCAACATCGTTGGCCATCACCTGCACCGCCAGCATCGACAGCGCTTCGCACTGGGTGGGGTTGACCTTGCCCGGCATGATCGAGGAGCCCGGCTCGTTCTCCGGCAGAAACAGCTCGCCCAGGCCGCAGCGGGGCCCCGAAGCCAGCAGGCGGATGTCGTTGGCCAGCTTGTAGAGGGCGGTGGCCAGGGTCTTCATCGCCCCGTGCAGGGTGACCAGGGCGTCGTGGCCGCCCTGGGTGGCGAACTTGTTGGGGCTGGTGATGAAGGGTTCGCCGGTGGCGGCGGCGATCGCCTCGGCCGCCCGCTCGGCGAAGCCGACCGGGGCATTGATGCCGGTGCCGACGGCGGTGCCCCCCAGGGTGAGGCGGTAGACCTTGCGCAGCCCCTGGCTCAGGTCCTCGAGGGCGTCCTCCAGCTGACCGACGTAGCCCGAGAACTCCTGGCCGAGGGTGAGGGGGGTGGCATCCATCATGTGAGTGCGGCCGATCTTGACGATGCTGTCCCACTGGCGGGCCTTGGCAGCCAGTGCCTCCTTCAGGGCCGTCACCTGGGGAATCAGCCGCCGCTGCACGCCCAGCACCGTCGCCACGTAGATCGCCGCCGGGAAAGCGTCGTTGGTCGACTGGGACATGTTGACGTGGTCGTTGGGGTGGACCGGCCGCTTGCTGCCCAGGGGTTCGCCCCGCAGCTGACTGATCCGGTTGGCGATCACCTCGTTGACGTTCATGTTGAACTGGGTGCCGCTGCCGGTCATCCAGACGAACAGGGGGAATTCCTCGGCATGCTGGCCTGCCAGCAGTTCGTCGCAGACCCGGACAATCAGCTCACAGCGCTCCGCGTCCAGACGGCCGAGGTCACGGTTGGCGATCGCTGAAGCCTGCTTGACGTAGGCGAAGGCCTCCACCATCTCAGTGGGCATGCGATCGCCGCCGATACTGAAGTGGTGCAGCGATCGCTGGGTCTGGGCGCCCCAGAGGCGCTCCGCTGGAACCTGCACTTCACCCATGCTGTCGGTTTCGCTGCGGAATGCGCTCACGGTCGGTTCCCGAAATGGTCAACCCATCCATTATTGATGGTTCGCTGACCGGCCTGACTGTCGTATTCCTGGCTGACCGACAGATCGCTGAAAAGGCTTAGTGGGCCTGGTGTCTCAGGGTT
>CAWUMD010000259.1:0-2853 GCA_963923365.1 uncultured bacterium | reverse complement strand
GGCTCGGCCCTCCCGGCGCAGCAGCTCCAGAATCCGGGTCGTCAGGGTCTCCACCCGGGGCGGCTCGCTCACCAGTTCCACCCCCACCAATTCGTCCCGGTCGTCGTAGCGGGGGACGCTGCGCCGTGGCGCAGCCGCCACCAGCACGATCTCCTCGGGGGAGATCAGCCCCTGCAGTCGCTCGTCCGCCAGCTTGGCGAAGATTGCCTGCCGGTCCGCCTGGGGATACTGATCCACCTTGTTGAACACCAGCAGCATCGGCTTGCCCACCTCCCGCAGGGTGCGCAGCGCGGCCAGCTCTACCGTGGTGATGTCGCCCGCGATCACGAACAGAATCAGGTCCACCTGGGTGGCAATGCGCCGCGCCAGTTCCTCCCGCTCCTGGCCTGCCACCTCGTCGATGCCGGGGGTATCGATCAGCTCCAGGCGCACGGGGCCGAAGCCGGGCAGTTCGAAGGGCTCACCCCCCGGTTGCCAGACAGCCACCCCAGCACTGCGGGTGACGCCGTGGGTGGGGCCGGTGGTGAAGGCCTCCTGCCCGAGCAGGGCATTGAGCAGCGAGGACTTGCCGCGGCTGACCATGCCGAAGCTGGCGATCTGAATCACGCCCTGGTGCAGCTTGGCCCGCATCCGCTCCAGGCCGCTGAGCTGGCTTTCCAGACCCTGGCGCTCGCGCGGGCGCAGGTCGAGGCTGGCCAGGTAGTCGTCGAGCCAGTGGCGGGCCCGGTGCAGCTGCAGCTCCTGGTCCAGTTCTTCGAATTCCCGCAGGGTCCGGTCCAGATCAGCCTCGGAAGTCACGGCAGGGCGGCAAGGGTGAATGGCTTCATGCTACAGGCGTCCCGGCGGTCGCCGTCTGCGAGAATGGCCCCGGTGCGGCTGCGGGAGCCCGGTTGTGAAAGCGGTGATTTTCGACCTCGATGGGCTGCTGCTCGACACCGAGCGCATCCATGCCCAGGTCTACGAACGCATTGCCAACCGCTACGACCGCACCATCCCCGAGGCGGTGCAGGCGCGGCTACGGGGTCGCCGCTCTGAGGACTCGGCCGCGACGCTGATCGAGGCGGTGGGCCTGCCCCTGAACGTCGAGGAATTTCTCACCATCCGCCTGCCCCTGGTGGAGGCGGCGATCCAGGCGGCCCCGCCGATGCCGGGCGCGGTCGAACTGGTGCGATCGCTCCACGCCGCCGGGGTGCCCCAGGCGATCGCCACCAGCTCCAACCGCAGTGCCTTTGCCCACAAGACAGTGCCCCACCGCTCCTGGCTCGACCTCTGCAACCCGGTGATCTGCGGCGATGAGCCGGGGCTGTGGCGCAGCAAACCGGCCCCGGACATCTTCCTGATCGCGGCCGAACGGCTGGGGGTGACCCCGGCGGACTGTCTGGTGTTCGAGGATGCCGCCGCCGGAATCGCGGCTGGTAAGGCAGCGGGGATGACCGTGGTAGCGGTGCCCGGTCCCGGGGCGGACCCGGATGAACTGGCGATCGCCGACGTGCTGCTCGACAGCCTGGAGCAGTTCGACCTGGGCGCCTGGGGGCTGGCATGAGCGAGATCCAGGGATCGCTGTTCGACAGCTGGCAGGTGAAGGAGATCGAGGCGGCCCGCTACGGCAGCCGCCCCGCCGAACACCACCTCAGTGCCGACAGCCTGCGGGACTGGCAGCAGCGGATCGTCGACTGGCAGCAGGGGGTGCGCCGGGAGGGGGTGGCCCCCGCCCTCGACCTGTTCGGTAACCCGCTGCCGGGGCAACTGGCCGAGGCGATCGAGCCCCTGACCCTGGTGCGGCGCAGCCTCAATTTCTGGCGCTGGCCCTCGGATGCCAGCGGCACGGCGGCGATCTATTTCGTGATCGACTACGAGCGGGAGCTGCTGCTCTACGTCGGTGAGACCTGCAAGGCCGACCAGCGTTGGAAGGGCGAGCATGACTGCAAGCGCTACGTCGCCAGCTACCAGGGACTGGCTAACCGCCTCGGTGTGGAAACGGCGGTGGCGATCGCCTTCTGGATGGATGCCCCCACCCGCACCCGCGAGCGGCAGCAGCTCGAGTCGGACCTGATCCGGCGCTGGCGATCGCCGTTCAACAAGGAGAACTGGCGCTTCTGGGGCACGCCCTTCGTCCACTGACGCTGCCCGCATAATGGGAGGCGTTGCGAATCCGCGTTCTGCTAACGACCTCCATGAATATCTCCGCCGTCGGCACCGCTGCCCTGGCCTGGACCGGGGACGCCCTGGCTCTGGGCGTGTCCAGTCAGCTTCTGAACGATGAGCAGCAGCCCCTGGGGCTGCTGGCCGAGCTGGACCAGCGCTTCGGCGGGCTGGTGCGCGACCTGATTGCCGAGAGCGATTTCAAGGCCAAGCCCGGTAGCAGCGCCAGTATTCGCATCGGCGGTGAGGTGAAGCAGCTGATTCTCGTCGGTCTGGGCACGGCCGAGGACGTGACCGCCGAAAGTCTGCGCCAGGCGGCGGCGGCGGCTCTCAAGAGCGCCCAGTCCCTGAAGGCACACAAGCTGGGTCTGGTGCTGCCCCTGGTGGGCGATGCCGCAGGGACGGTCCAGGCGGCGGCCGAGGCGCTGCTGCTGACCAACCATCGCGATCTGCGTTTCAAGTCCGAACCCGAGGACAAGCGCACCGTTGAAGCCGTGGAACTGCTGGATCTGGCCGCCGGTGCCGCCGGAATTGCCCGGGCTGAGTCCGTTGCCGCCGGGGTGAAGCTGGCCCGGGAACTGGTGACGGCGCCTGCCAACGTCGTCGACCCGATCTCGATGGCGGAAACCGCCGAGGCGATCGCCGCCGAGACCGGTCTGGAACTGACCATCCTCTGTCTCTTATACACATCTGACGCTGCCGACGATACTC
>CAWUMD010000258.1:0-2856 GCA_963923365.1 uncultured bacterium | reverse complement strand
CCAGGCCGTCGGTAGACGGCGGAACTTACGCAGGGATGGCACGAAGGCCCGGCGGTTGAAGACGTCGTAGTCATTCGCCTCGATCACATCCAGGATCTCCTGGTAGATCATCAGCGAAGCCCAGACGGGCCAGCGGGCATCCCGGCAAAGCTGGCGGATGCCCCGTTCGGACTGCACGAAGTAATCCCGGGCCCGCTCCAGCTGGAAGCGCATGAAGGCCCGCCAGCGGTCATCCACCACCCCGGCGAACAGGTCCTGCTCGCTGTAGCCGAACTGAGCCAGCTCATCCTGGGGCAGATAGATGCGGCCCCGACGGGCGTCCTCCCCTACATCCCGGAGGATGTTGGTCAGTTGGTTGGCGATCCCCAGCGCCAGGGCTTCTTCAGTCGGATCCGCCGTCAGCTGGCGTTCCCAGGGGGCAACGCTACGCAGCGGCTCCACCCCCATCACCGGCTGGGACATCAGTCCCACCGTTCCGGCTACCCGGTAGCAGTAGAGGTAAAGTTCCTCGAAATTGGCGTAGCGGTTCTTGACCAGGTCCATGCGCTGGCCCTCGATCATGTCCCGATAGGGCTGGATATCCATGGGGAAACGCTCCAGCGTATCCGCCAAGGCCAGATCCAGATCATCCAGAGGTTCGCCCCGAAAGACAGCTTCGGTCTGCCGCTCCCAGGCATCGAGGGTCTCGAAGGTGGTGCTGGCCGCCTGGGGGCCATCCACCAGTTCATCGGTCCGACGGCACCAGACGTAGATCGCCCAGATCGCCCGCCGTTTCTCGGGGGCCATCAGCAGCGTCCCGAGATAGAAGGTCTTGGCGTACTCCGCCGTGATCTGACGACAACGTTCGTAGGCCGTCTCCAGAGAAGCCAGCGGCTGGCTTGGGGTTTGGGAACGCTTCGTTTCCAGCATCGAAACAGTCATGGCGGCTCAGCAGTCCAACGACAACAGCGGTCAGACCGCTACAGCCGATTGACGTTGTTCCAGACTATCGCGACTGCGGTTAATCGCCTGCGCACATTGCTTGCCGGAAAGGACAGCACCTTCCATGCTCGCCAGGTAGCGCTGCATGGTGTAGTCACCCGCCAGGAAGAAGTTGGGGATCGGCGAGGCCTGATCCGGCCGGAATTCCTGGCAGCCGGGCACGGTCTTATACACGGAGAGGGGGGTCTTCACGACCTTGTATTTGCGCAGCTGCGCCGGGTTGTCACCGGTGAAATGCTGCGGGAACAGCTTGTGGATCTCTGCCATGGTGGCTTCGATGATGTCCTCGTCGGAGCGACCAATCCAGTCCTTGGCCGGCGCGAAGACCAGCTCCAGCATCGATTTGTCGGGATCTTCGTACTCGCGGCAGGTGATGCTCATGTCGGCGTAGACGCTGAGCAGCGGCGAGCGGGAGAACAGCAGGTGGTCGATATCAGTGAGCTTGCGATCGAACCAGAGGTGGATGTTGATCACCGGCACGCCCTTGAGACCATCCAGCTTGCGGAAGTAGGGCATCTCCTGCCAGGCTTCGGGGATCAGCAGCTTGAAGGGGTCCACCGGCAGGGCGGAGACGTAGGCATCCGCTTCGATGAAGCGCTCCTCCTGACCCTTGATCCCGGCGATGCGGAAGCCCTTCACGGAATTGTCGGCGTTGAGGACGATTTCCTTCAGGGGCGCATCAAGGTAGACCTCGCCGCCCTTGCTGCGGATGTGCTCGACGATCGGTTCGCACAGCCGCTCCGGCGGGGCGCCATCGAGGAAGGCCATCTTCGAGCCGGTCTTCTCCTGCAGGAAGCGGTTGAGAGCCGTCAGCACCACCGTGGCGGAGATCTCGTCGGGATCGATGAAGTTCAGCGCCTTGGCCATGGCGATGAACACCTCATCGTTGACCCGCTCCGGGATGTTCTGCTTGCGCAGCCACTCGGTCCAGGAGTAGCGGTCCATCTCCTCGACGTACTCCTGACCCCGGAGCATCGCCGGGATCAGACCCAGCCCGAACTTGATCTTCTCTTCCCAGGTGAGCATGTCGTTGTTGCCCAGGATGGCCGCTACCCCATTGATCGGGGCCGGCAGATCCGGGAAGTCGAAGCGGGAATAGGTGCCCGGCTGCGAGGGCTGATTGAAGATCATCGAATGTTCCTTCCACTGCAGCCGGTCCTCGATCCCGAGTTCCGCAAACAGCTGCAGCATGTTGGGGTAGGCCCCGAAGAAGATGTGCAGACCGGTTTCGTACCAGTCCCCGTCCTCGTCCTTCCAGGCCGCGACCTTCCCGCCCAGGACATCCCGGCGTTCGAACACGATCGGAGTGTGTCCGGCATCTGCCAGATACTTGGCACAGGCAAGACCGGCCAGACCGGCACCGGCGATCGCGACACGCATGGGAGTTCTGCTCTGCTGGGTTTAACTTTTTTCGCAGATGCAATTATAGAGCGCCATCGTTGCATTCCGTTACATTCCCGGTCCCAGCTCTCTGGTCGCACCCCCCAGGGCAGGCCCCTAAAATAGGTAGCCGTACCCAGCCAGTCCCTGCAGTCGGGGGTTGCCACCGATGCTGAAGTCCACCACCCGCCACATCCGGATCTTTGCGGCCGAGGTTCAGGACAAGGAGCTGGTCCCCAGCGACAGCGTCCTCACCCTCGATATTGACCCCGACAATGAGTTCCTCTGGTCCGAGGATGCGGTGCAGAAGGTGCACAGCCGCTTCGAGGATCTGGTGGAAGCCAACGCTAGTCAGGATCTGAGCGAGTACAACCTGCGTCGCATCGGTTCCGATCTCGAGCATCTGCTGCGGGCCATGCTGCAGGCCGGAGAAATCCGCTACAACCTCGACAGCCGCGTCCTCAACTACAGCCTCGGTCTCCCCCGCATCGAAGC